>NZ_JBQJJH010000001.1:0-235141 GCF_052077995.1 Streptococcus sp. V728
TTACTCAGAGTTAAGTGACGATAGCCTAGGAGATACACCTGTACCCATGCCGAACACAGAAGTTAAGCCCTAGAACGCCGGAAGTAGTTGGGGGTTGCCCCCTGTGAGATATGGAAGTCGCTTAGCTCGAGGGAGTTTAGCTCAGCTGGGAGAGCATCTGCCTTACAAGCAGAGGGTCAGCGGTTCGATCCCGTTAACTCCCATAGGTCCCGTAGTGTAGCGGTTATCACGTCGCCCTGTCACGGCGAAGATCGCGGGTTCGATTCCCGTCGGGACCGTAATAACGAAAGTTATTTGACTCGTTAGCTCAGTTGGTAGAGCAATTGACTTTTAATCAATGGGTCACTGGTTCGAGCCCAGTACGGGTCATATTTGCGGGTTTGGCGGAATTGGCAGACGCACCAGATTTAGGATCTGGCGCTTAACGGCGTGGGGGTTCAAGTCCCTTAACCCGCATAATAGAAATCAGCCGGCTTAGCTCAGTTGGTAGAGCATCTGATTTGTAATCAGAGGGTCGCGTGTTCAAGTCATGTAGCCGGCATTTTTTTTAGGTTAAAGCAGAGTCGATGCGAACGTAGTTCAGTGGTAGAACACCACCTTGCCAAGGTGGGGGTCGCGGGTTCGAATCCCGTCGTTCGCTTAGAGAGGCCGGGGTGGCGGAACTGGCAGACGCACAGGACTTAAAATCCTGCGATTGGTAACGATCGTACCGGTTCGATTCCGGTCCTCGGCATATAATGATGAGCACCCTTAGCTCAACTGGATAGAGTACCTGACTACGAATCAGGCGGTTAGAGGTTCGACTCCTCTAGGGTGCATTAAACATTTAATTCGGGAAGTAGCTCAGCTTGGTAGAGTACTTGGTTTGGGACCAAGGTGTCGCAGGTTCGAATCCTGTCTTCCCGATTGATGGCGGTGTAGCTCAGCTGGCTAGAGCGTCCGGTTCATACCCGGGAGGTCGGGGGTTCGATCCCCTTCGCCGCTATAATGATCTTGTTGGACCTTTAGCTCAGCTGGTTAGAGCTCTCGGCTCATAACCGAGTGGTCGTAGGTTCAAGTCCTACAAGGTCCATTGAAATGATGGAGGATTACCCAAGTCCGGCTGAAGGGAACGGTCTTGAAAACCGTCAGGCGTGTAAAAGCGTGCGTGGGTTCGAATCCCACATCCTCCTTTATTATTAACGCGGGATGGAGCAGCTCGGTAGCTCGTCGGGCTCATAACCCGAAGGTCGTAGGTTCAAATCCTGCTCCCGCAATATTGGCTCGGTAGCTCAGTTGGTAGAGCAATGGATTGAAGCTCCATGTGTCGGCGGTTCGATTCCGTCTCGCGCCATTTTTTATTAAGTATCATGCGGGTGTAGTTTAGTGGTAAAACTACAGCCTTCCAAGCTGTTGTCGCGAGTTCGATTCTCGTCACCCGCTTTGAACTTTGTTCAAGTACCAAGTTTTTACTTGGGCGCGTAGCTCAGGTGGTTAGAGCGCACGCCTGATAAGCGTGAGGTCGGTGGTTCGAGTCCACTCGTGCCCATTAATAGGAGAATTACTCAAGAGGCTGAAGAGGACGGTTTGCTAAATCGTTAGGTCGGGTAACCGGCGCAAGGGTTCGAATCCCTTATTCTCCGTAATTAGAGCTTGTTGGCTCTTTTTTTGTGTCTTTAATTATCAAATTTTCCTTCTTTGACGACTGTGGTTGAGTGATGAATTCTTACTATCTGGAGCGAAACAAAATGGTTTGCTCTTTTTGTTTTCAAATTTAGGGAGATTCTAGGTTTAATTTTATTAAAGTCACGGAGTATAAAAGTATCTTTTAATGATTTCGTGGCTTTTTCCTAGCTTTTATCTTTCATTTATATTTTATTCTTTCAATGCGTTAATGGTCTTTTCTTTAATTTTCTGTAAGCTTTTATAATAATTTAACTCTATTATTGGTTAGCTTTAAATAATGGTTTAATCTTTTTTGTTATACGTCCTATAGGATTTCTCTACAATATATTTAGCTATATAATATTTATTGAAGGTGTATCGAATATAAGAATTATTGAACATATTTACTTAGTATTTGTATATATAAGATTTCGTTATCTTACCGCAACTCTCAAATATTTGATATAATGTAAGCAAAGCTATGGTCACCATTAATTTTATGAGGAGATTTTTATGGGTAATAGAAGTATAGTAGGAAGTCTGTTTATTCTTATATTTTGTTTTTTTACAGTTGGTTGTAGTAATCAAAATTCTGAGCTTTCTAGTAAAGATATTAGTTTATCTACTTCAATTACTAGTAACGAGATAAAGTCTGGGGAGTCTAAGAAAGATTATAAAGGTTTGTACAAGTCAGTTTTTGATGATTACCAAAAGATATTTTCTACTTCTCAAGATCCAACTGCAATTTCAAATCTTTATCAAAGTTTAAAAGCTACTGAACGTCCTATCAATAGTTGGTCTCTTGAAAATGCCATGAATCGTTCAGATGATATGAGTTATTCCTTTGTTGATTTAAATGATGATGGCGTCGAGGAGTTACTTATAGCAGATCTTAATTTAAGTGGAAAATACTTTTTGACTGGGGTGTATTCTTTACAAGAAGGTAAACCTGTTCTCTTAGCAGAAGGTTTTGCTGCAGGACATGGTGGATCTAGGAATGCGGCAATTATTTATCAAGGTGGGGAGATTCTTGAATTAAGTTGGTCGTCAGGAACTGGTAAAGGTTATGGAACTCTTTATAAGTTAAATGAAAAGCAAAAGGGGGCTAGTAAACTTCAGGAAAAAGAATTTCAAATAGAATCTAATTATATTGGATCTAATTTTGGAAAAATTGAATCTGATCAAATTGATCTAAGAGGTTTTGATTGGCAGAAATTTGAAAACTCTACTAGTACGACCATTTCGGGAGAAAAGCAAAAAGCTCCTTGGAATGCCAATAAATCTGCTAAATTAGAAGCTTTTATTAAAGGCTGGGGAGAAAGACTTGGTCAACCTAATTACAAAAAAGGAATTGCTGGTGGAGATGTCGGTGCTGATAATCTCTATACCTTTGGTGATGGGCCGAGTGAAAAAATAAATGCGGAATACTCGGATAATGGTTTAGGAACTGCTAAGTATCGCATCGTAGAGCGCTATAGTAACTGGGATAAATTTCCAGATGTTCATAGCTATTACTTTGCGATTACTAACACAGGAGAAGCGATTGTTTTTCATTCTCCAACAACAAATGGTGGAATCATGTACTTAAAACCGACAGAAAATACAGAGATCCAAGGAGAGTTTAAACGTTTGGTGGAAGAAGAGTAAAAGAAAAAGAGTTTAGCTTGGCTAAACTCTTTTTTTTTTAAAAGTTAATATTTCGATATCGAAATAGTTGACAGATGTAATTCAGGGTGTTACAATAATTCAAAAGGTTCGATATAGAACAAAAAGGAGACAAAATGGACAAGATGTTAGGAGGCTATCAAGCTCTACAGATTCGATTGTTAAATGGGCGTATCTTTCAAAAACTCTTGAGCAAGGAACCAGATGCTCAATACAGAAGTGAGCAAGGGAAAATTCTAACGATTTTGTGGAAGCAAGAGTTGGGATGCGCTACTGCGACAGATATCGCTCTTGCGACGGGTCTAGCTAATAATACATTGACCAGTATGGTTAAGAAATTGGAAGAACAAGGCTTGGTCACTATTCAACCTTGCACGCAGGATAAAAGGAAAAAATATATCTCTTTGACAGACCTCGGTTGGGCGCAAAAAGAAATTGGAGACCGTGTCAGTAAAGAACTGGGAGAGATTTTCTACCAAGGCTTTTCAGATCAAGAAATCCGAGAATTTGAAGCTTATCAAGCGCGTATAATCGCAAATCTAAAAGCTAAAGAAAATGAAATCTAGGGAAAGGAAGTAACAGTTATGATCGGAATTACAGGTGTAACAGGAAAATTAGGCTCATATGTAGCGGATCTTGTCGATCAGCAAGGAATTGCTTCTATCCATCTGGCAAGAAGCCCAGAGCGTGCAAAAGTCTAAGCGTCAGCGGAAATTCGTAAGATGGTGTATGCCAATACTCCAAAAGTAGTTGAGGCCTTAAAGGGTATCGATACCTTGTTGATGGTCTCTGCTAGGGAAAATCCAGAGCGTGTAAAGGAGCACAAGGAGTTTTTAGATGCTGCAAAACTAGCAGGGGTGCAGCATATTGTTTATACCTCCTTTTATGGGGCAGATGAGAAGGCAACTTTTACCTTGTCTCGAGATCATGCACAGACGGAAGCCTATATCAAGGAGTTAGGGTTCACCTACACTTTTTTGAGAGATAATTTTTACTTGGACTTTCTGATTGATATGGCGCTTTAAAATGGAGAGATTCGTGGTCCGGCTGGCAGTGGCCTTGTGTCAGCTGTTGTTCGTAAGGATACATCTAAGGTTGCAGCAGAAATTCTTTTAAATCCTAAGGAGTGGGAAAATCAAAGCTTGAATCTGACAGGGCCAGAGGATCTTTCCATGGAAAAAATCGTAGTGCTTCTCTCAAAGGAGACCAGTAAGACCATCGCGTATGTGGATGAATCAGTAGAAGAAGCCTATGAGTCACGGAAAAAATGGCCAGCACAAACATGGGAGTACGATTCCTGGGTCAGCACCTATACAGCGATTAAAGCTGGTGAACAAGCTGGGGTTTCTACAGATGTCGAAAAAGTTCTAAGGCATCCAGCAAGCAGCCTTTTGGATATTCTTAGAGATAGAAAACTTATTGAGGAAAAACATGATTGAATATAAACACGTAGCCTTGCGCTACACGGATAAAAACATTTTAAAAGATGTCAATCTCCGAATTAAAAATGGAGAATTTATGGTGCTAGTGGGTCCTTCAGGATCTGGAAAGACCACTATGATTAAGATGATTAACCGTCTTTTAGAGCCGACAGATGGCAATATCTATATGGATGGGAAACGCATCAAAGACTATGACGAACGGGAATTACGTCTCAGTACCGGCTATGTCCTTCAAGCCATTGCCCTCTTTCCTAACTTGACCGTTGCGGAAAATATTGCTCTCATTCCTGAAATGAAGGGATGGAGCAAAGAGCAAATTGCTTCTAAAACAGAAGAACTCTTGGATAAGGTGGGGCTCCCTGCTGCAGAGTATGCAAAGCGCATGCCTAGCGAGTTATCTGGTGGGGAGCAACAGCGGATTGGCATTGTACGGGCCATCATTGGGGAACCAAAAATTCTATTGATGGACGAACCTTTTTCAGCCTTGGATGCCATCTCTCGCAAGCAGTTGCAGGCTCTTACAAAAGATTTACATAAAGAATTAGGCATGACGACCATTTTCGTAACACATGATACGGATGAGGCCTTAAAATTAGGGGATCGAATTGCAGTTTTACAAGATGGAGAAATTAGTCAGGTCGCAGAACCTGAAACAATTTTACAAGCGCCTGCGACAGACTTTGTAGCAAATTTGTTTGGAGGTAGCCTTCATGTCTAATTTGATTTCAACATTTCAAGAACGTTTTGGAGAATGGTTAACCGCTCTTGGGCAACACTTACAATTGTCTCTTTTGACCTTATTGGTTGCTATTTTTCTGACGATTCCACTGGCGGTTTATCTAAATAGCCACAAAAAAGCGGCGAACTGGGTGCTACAAGTTGCGGGTATCTTCCAGACCATACCCTCAATGGCTTTATTGGGTCTCTTTATTCCTTTCATGGGAATTGGAACCTTACCAGCTCTTACAGCCCTTGTTATTTACGCTATTTTCCCGATTTTAGAAAATACGATTACAGCCTTGAACGGCATTGATCCTAGTCTTGAGGAGGCAGGGATTGCTTTTGGAATGACCAAGTGGGAGCGACTCAAGAAGTTTGAAATTCCACTTGCCATGCCTGTCATTGTATCGGGGGTTCGTACAGCAACCGTTATGATTATTGGGACAGCAACTCTAGCCGCTCTTGTTGGAGCTGGAGGATTGGGCTCCTTTATCCTTTTGGGAATTGATCGTCGGAATGCTAGTCTCATTTTAATCGGTGCAATCTCATCAGCTATTTTGGCCATTCTCTTTAATGTTGTTCTCAAATGGTTGGAAAAGGCAAAGTTGCGTACAATTGTTGCAGTCTTTGCTGTTATGGTGCTTGGTTTGGGAGCTAGTTATGCTCCAAGCATGATTCCAAATAAAGAGAAAGAAAATCTGGTTATAGCTGGGAAGTTGGGACCTGAACCTGAGATTCTCATGAATATGTACAAGCTTCTCATTGAGGAAAATACGGATATGACGGTGACGGTCAAGCCTAACTTTGGGAAGACAGATTTCCTTTATCAAGCGCTGAAAAAGGGTGATATCGATATCTATCCAGAATTTTCTGGAACAGTGACAGAGAGTCTCCTCCAACCATCTCCACAAATAGGGCATGACCCGGAAAAGGTTTACGAGGTGGCTCGTGATGGCATTGCCAAACAGGATCAACTAGCCTTTCTTAAACCCATGGCTTATCAAAATACTTATGCTATAGCAGTTCCCAAAAAAATTGCGCAAGAATATGGGCTTAAGACGATTTCAGACTTGAAAAAAGTAGAAGGACAGCTCAAGGCAGGATTCACTCTGGAGTTTAACGACCGTGAGGATGGAAACAAGGGCTTGCAGTCTGTTTATGGATTGAAACTCAATGTAGCCACTATGGAACCAGCTCTTCGCTACCAAGCCATCCAGTCAGGTGACATCCAAATTACAGATGCTTACTCAACAGATGCTGAAATTGCTCGTTATGATTTAGTGGTTTTGGAGGATGATAAACAACTCTTCCCTCCTTATCAAGGTGCTCCACTCATGAAAGCTGAATTACTCGAAAAACATCCTGAGTTGGAAGATGTTCTTAATAAACTAGCTGGAAAAATCACCGAGAGCCAGATGAGTCAGATGAACTATCAAGTCGGAGTAGAAGGCAAGTCTGCAGAACAAGTAGCCAAGGAATTTCTGCAAGAACAAGGTTTGTTGAAGAAATAACTTGAAAATGCTGAACTCAACTCCATTAAACGACTATATAGAAGAATGCTCAGATAATTTTATCTGGGCTTTTTTGATGTTAGAGTTACTGAATGTCATTAAAAATGGAAAGGAAGAGAAAATTTTACTGTAAATACACTTGACTATTCACAAAATAGGTGTATAATGTGTTGTGAACTACTTAATAAATAAGGATTTCTAGCTCATGTCGACTAAGGATGGAAATCTTGTGTATAGACAGTTCAGTAGATATATAATAGAGCGTTGCGTCCGAAAGTCATTCCTGACACGGCTCTTTAAAAACAAAAGGAGAAGATTATGAAAACAAAACCGATTCATCGTACCAGTATGTGGAAATTTAAGTTAAATGCTGCCACCATGACTTTGATTCCCGCTGCCGTAGGGATTAACTATGTTGCCAAAGCCTTGGCGGAGGGGTTAAAGTTGCCCGTTTGGCTGGGGTCTTTGGGAACCTTTCTTGCCAGCATGTTGGCTGGGCCGGTTGCCGGTGCCATCAGTGGTTTCATCAATAACGTGATCTATGGGCTGACCTTATCGCCAATTTCAACCGTGTATGCGATTACCAGCATCGGAATTGGGATTGCTGTCGGAGTTTTGCACGCCAATGGGTGGTTCTCGTCAGCGCGACGAGTATTTGTTTCTGCTATTATTATTGCCATCGTTTCAGCTGTCATTTCAACGCCATTCAACGTCATCTTTTGGGGTGGTCAGACCGGTATCGCTTGGGGTGACTCATTGTTTGCGGTAATGGTCGCCAATCATGTACCAGTGTGGCTGGCCTCATTTATCGATGAGTTTGTCTTGGATATTTTGGATAAAGTCTGCGTGGCCTACCTGGCATTCTTCATCTATCGTCAGCTGCCGAAGCGGATGGTGCACTTCTTTAGCGATGATAAATGATGACTGATCAAACATTGATTTCTGGAGCGCCACGGGTCAAGCTCAAGTGGTACCAGGTGATCGATCCGATTACTAAGCTCTTGTTCATCTTGGACATGACGTTGTTGAGCTTTGCCAGTATGAATTTATTGCTTCAGGCCGGATTAATTCTTGTCGCAACACTGCTATTGTTATTTTCCAAATTGAGTTCTACCATCTTTAAGGCGCTGGGATTCAGCCTGTTTCTGATTTGCACCATGCTGATCATCCAGGGGTTATTTTACAGTCGGAATCAAAATGTGCTGTTTTCTGTGCTTGGGGTGTCGTTCTACAAAGAAGGCCTGATTTACGCCACCACTCTGGGTTGTCGAGTATTGGTGATTATTTTGACCAGTGGCTTTTTTATGGTGACCACGAGTATTTCAGAAAACGCGGCCTATTTGGAACTGTCCGGATTGTCTTATAAAACCGTCTACGTTCTGATGTCGGTGTGTTATATTTTACCGGAAATGATGCGCAATATGCGGAAAATCCAGCAGGCACAAAAAGTTCGCGGAACCAATCCGCAAAAAACGTTGATTCAGAAATTAAAGTCAGTCCTGCCGGTTCTAATTCCATTGGTGATTAAGACCTTGGATCAATCGATGACGCGGTCGATTTCTCTCCAACTGAGAGGTTTTGATAATCTCAACCGGACTGTCAGAACCACCCAGCGCGTGTATCGCCTGTCGCGGACGCTGCACATTGGTCTGACTGGATTGGCAATTTTATTGATCGGGTGGAAGATATGGACGAAGATAAACGGATTGTAATTGAAAATTTGACCACCCGTTATCCGGGTACTGAGCAACCACAACTGCGTCAGATTAACGCGGAGGTTCATACCGGCCAGGTGGTTGGGATTATCGGGAATAGCCACTCCGGCAAATCGACTTTGTGCCATGTGCTAGCAGGGGTCATTCCCAAAATTGTGTCTGCTGAGATTGAGGGCGACTGGCACATGTTTGGCCAGCGAGTGTCCGACAATTGGCCAGTTTATAATGCCATGAATGGAGTTGTACTGCAAAATCCAGCTGGTCAACTAAGCGGGTTGGCAGACACGGTTGCCGATGAAATCGCCTTTGACTTGATTAATCAGGGAATGGCTGAAGGACTGATTCAAAAACGGGTTGAAGAAGTTGCCACGCAAATGGGGCTGATTGAACAGCTGAATTTGCGTCCCGAGAGCCTTTCCGGTGGTCAGATCCAGCGGTTGGCAATTGCCACGGCGATTGTGGCTAATCCGGCTGTTTTGATTATGGATGATCCGACCAGTCAGATGGATCCCCTTGGCCGTCGACAATTTTTCCAATGGCTGGCCCAAGTCAAAGAGACGACTGTCTTCATTGTCACCAGTGAAATTGACGATTTGTGCGAAGTCGCCGACGTTGTGTGGGTGCTGCACGAGGGTCAAATGGTAGCCCAGGGTAGGCCGGGTGAGGTGTTTAATCATTTGGCAGCTGACTGGCAGATTCCAGCCCCGACAATCCAGCAACTTGCTCAAAAAATGGATTGGCACTTGGCTGATGGCCGGTATCCGGTGAATGACGCTGATCTGAAGGAGGTTCGTTATGCCCACAATTGAACTGAACCACCTGACGTTCACTTATCCGGAACGGTCCTTTAGCTTGGATGTTGAAGACAAACACTTCGCCGATCCGATGGTGGCGATTGTCGGCCAAAATGGTGCCGGCAAATCAACGCTCTTCAAATTGTTGACGGGCTTGCTGACACCACAAACCGGTGTGATTAAGATCGATGGAGAAAATTTTAATGATCTTAAACCAGTCGAAAAGTTACTGAAGGTTGGGATTACTTTTCAGAATCCTGACGATCAGCTTTTCAACCCGACCGTTCAACGAGAGGTGGAGTGGAGTGTCGCGCAGGTCATGGATGACCACGACACGATTACGAGGCGGGCTTTAGCGGCTCTAAAAAGAGTTGGCTTGGATGATAAAACAGCTGAAAGTCCATATGACCTGTCATTGTCGGAACGCAAGCTGTTGAGCGTTGCCACAGTTTTGGCAGTGGATCCGGCGATTTATTTATTTGATGAGCCGATGATGTCGCTTGATTGGGAAAGCCGGCGCAAGTTGACCGCAATTTTCCATCAGTTGGCTGATTCGGGTCACCAAGTTGTGACCATCACCCATGACATGGATTGGGTCGCCGCCGAGTTTGAGTCGGTGTATGTTATGGAACACGGGAAGTTTGGCTTCGCCGGAAGTCCACGGGAATTGTTCAGCGATCACGAACTTGTCCAGCGAGTGGGATTACTACCACCGCGGATTATGGACATAGCGGAGTCGCTGGGTGATTCACAGACATATTTATCGGTTAATGATTATTGCCAGAAAAATCGAGATGTATAGAAAAAGTCACCTCTGCGGGTTTTCCAGGTTGAAGGATTAACTTCAGCTTCTGGCAAAAACTCACATGGGTGACTTTTGTGTTTAATAGGTTCTTTGTCAACTGTAGTGGGTGACGAAAAGCTAACATCTTGAGAGGACCGGATAGGTCCTCTTTTTATGTATGTTCAGAGTGATGAAAACACGCTTCCTAAAGTTAATAAAGTTTCTAAAACCGAACCCCAACCGTTTGACGTCTTTGATCAACTTGTTAGTCGCTTCAAGTTTTGCGTTTGAATAGTCCGTTTCTAGGGCTTTTTTGATGTATTTGCTTGTGTCTAAGAAAAGTCCTAAAGACAGTTTGAAAGTAGTGATTGACCTTGCTCCTATTTTCCTCTATCAGCTCAAAGAACTCATCTACTCTCTTCTCCTGAAAGTGAAAAAGCAAGAGCTGATAAAGTGTATAGTAGTCGGTAAGCTCTTCTGAAAAGTCTAGTGTCTTCTCAATGATTTCATGTGGACTTAATGTTTGACGGAAAGTCTTTGAATAAAAAGAGTTGAGAGATAGTTTACGGCTGTCCTTTTGGAAGAGTCTGCGTGCTAGTGGGATATAAGCTCCAGACATATCCATTGTGATAAACTGCACCTTTTGGCGAGCTTTTAATGGATACTTCAAAAAGTAGTTTCGTATAGTAGTTTGGCGGCGATTATCAGGGATGGTAATGAGTTGGTTGGTCTCATAGTTTTGAGCAACAAAAGCCAATTCCCCTTTCTTGAACCCAAACTCATCCCAGGACATAACAGCAGGGAGTTTGTCATAATGTTCCTTGAAAGTAAACTGATCAAGCTTACGATAGACAGTGGACGTCGACACGCGAAGTCTTCTGGCAATATCCGTTAATGACACCTTATCAGTTAGGAGTTGTGCAACCTTTTGTCGGACTAGATTGGAGATTTGGCAGTTTTTCTCAACGATTGATGTCTCAGCTACCGTGACTCGTTTACAACTTTTACACTGAAACCGACGTTTCTTCAGACGTAGTAGTGTAGGCGTTCCAGCTTGTTCGAGAAGAGGGATCTTAGAGGTTTTTTGAAAGTCATATTTGATCATCTTTCCATGGCAATGAGGACATAATGGTGCAGGGGAATCGAGTTTTGCTTGAATCTCGATATGGGTGTCAGTTTCAAAAATAAGTGAAATCTTGATATTTTGGTCTTTAATTCCGATTAATTCTGTGGTATTCTTAATAGGTCTCATAAGTTCTTCTTAATGGTAGTTTCGTCGCTTTTCATTATAGTTCTTATGGGACTTTTTGTCTGCATTCAAAAAGCTCTATAATCTCTACAGTGGTTTTACCCACTACAGAAATTATAGAGCCAATAAATCCAGTTCCTAAGTTTTTTTTTGCCTTTTATCATAGCTGATAACGCTGCAACAAGATGAATAAGGACAAAAGCAAGCGCTAAAAAGACTGTGATGATGCTAAAGATGGGATAAAGTGACATAGATGTTTCCTTTCTAGGATAAATAAAGTAAATGCCCGTGATAGTGTAAAGACCTTTACTTACCTTAGTTTGAGATTCTTCTTATGAAGAATCATAAATGAAACTATAAGATTTACAAGGAAAAGTGATAAGGTAATGAAAGAGTATCAATAAAGATTGATGGGTACGTTATTTTTGAGACAGAATAGAGAAAATAAACTCGTAAAAATGCCAGTTAACAATCCAGGCACATATTTTCGAATGACAATTGTCTGAATAAGATGTCCGAACACATGATAGATATAAGCGATTACAATGGTTGTGTAAATGGTATAGTTGTTAAATTGGTAACTAAGATAAAGTGTTATCAGTAGAAGTAGAAGTTGCTCCATGACAATGACATTGAAAGCAAAAGGGGTGTATAAATTGAAAATTTGTTTATATGGAATTTGTAATGATATTTTTTTGACAAAAGATGGCATCCATATGATTTCTTCCAGTTCATGAAGCATGAATAAACTCGGAAATAGGAAATAAAATTGTAGGGTAGTCATTAAAGCTGGTCCTTTCTAAATAACATGATATTTATTTAGAGCTAGCATTCAGTATCTCCAAATAAAACTGGACCACTTTCTGCTCGTTATAAGATTTCCCATTTTTCAACCACCAGCTGATTGTTTCAATGAAGTGGCTGACGACCAGGTGCTTGAGATAGGAGTGAGGAATGTTGGGGTGTGCTTGAATCAGTTCGTCTGCTAACATGGGATAGACGTCATGTTCTAGTTCTTTTCGCAGTTGCCGGATAAAATAATCGTTTTTGGAGAGCAAGAGGCTGCTTACATGGTCTTGATTTTTCTTGAAGTGCTGAAAGATATGAGCCAAGTAGTCTTGTGGAGAGAGGTGTTCATCACGCTCAAAGAGATGGTGAAAGAGCTTTTGGCAGAGCTCATCCAGTAGTAACTCCTTGCTCTCATAATGGCTGTAAAAGGTGGAACGCCCTACATCAGCAAGGTCAATAATCTCCTGAACCGTGATGGCCTCATAATCTTTTTGGTTAAGTAACTGTAAAAAAGCAGCATAGATAGCTTTTCGAGTCTTGGTAATGCGACGATCTTGAGTACTCATATGGATAATTTGAACAAATTGTTCAGTAACTTATAAACTGAACAGAGTGCTTCTATCCTTTCTTTTTGGTGTGAGAGATAATACTAGTAAAGAGAATAATCATACTACTATTATACCAAAGGAGAATAAAAAAATGAGTTCAAAACGTGCTGTTTGGCTGTCTTTTTTCTTAAATTTGAGTTATGCTATTGTCGAGTTTATCGCTGGTGGAGTATTTGGCTCTAGTGCTGTGCTGGCTGACTCTGTCCATGACTTAGGAGATGCGGTTGCAATTGGGGTATCAGCCGTTCTAGAAACAATCTCCAATCGTGAAGAGGATAGTCAGTATACCTTGGGTTACAAACGATTTAGTCTTCTAGGAGCTTTGATAACGGCTGTGATTTTGATGACAGGATCAGTTTTCGTCATTTTGGAAAATACAACAAAACTATTTAATCCCCAACCTGTCAATGATGAGGGTATCCTCTGGCTAGGAATCATTGCAGTTACTATAAATGTGCTAGCGAGCTTAGTGGTTCGTAAAGGAAAAACAAAGAACGAGTCTATTCTTAGCCTGCATTTTCTGGAAGACACCCTTGGTTGGGTCGCAGTCATTCTGATGGCCATTATTCTCCGATTTACGGATTGGTATATCTTAGATCCTCTCTTGTCGCTGGTCATTTCCTTCTTTATCTTGTCAAAAGCCATTCCACGTTTTTGGTCTACGCTGAAAATTTTCTTAGATGCTGTACCAGAAGGAGTAGATATCGAGCAAGTCAGGAGTGATTTGGAGCAATTGGAGTATGTGGCCAGTGTGAATCAGCTTAATCTTTGGACTATGGATGGTTTGGAAAAAAATGCTATTGTCCATGTTTGTCTGGAGCAGGTCAAGCATATGGAGGTCTGTAAAGAATCTATCCGAGACTTGCTCAAAGAGAGGGGCTTTCAAAATGTCACTATTGAGGTGGATAGTAGTCCGATTAGTCATGCTCATCATAAACGACATGTTGATGAGTTGAAATCTTTAGATAGACATAGGCATTAAAGGAAGTGGAGAAAAATTTGATGTTCCTTTTCTTCATTAAGTACGAAGAATTGCTGTCGTTTTTCCTTCTGTAAAAGCTATTTTCATTTGCTAGTATACAAATCTTTTAAATGAGTGTAAACTAAAAGTAATAAAAGAAGTAGGGGAAAATATGTATTACAAAACCTTAAACAACAATGTTAAAATGCCACAATTAGGATTTGGAGTATTTCAGACACCAGTAGATGAAACAAAGCGAGTAGTTCTTGATGCTATCGAGGTTGGATATCGTTCTTTTGATACCGCTCAAATCTATGGCAATGAAGCAGGTGTGGGGGAAGCTATCTTGGAATCGGGTCTTTCACGTGAAGAATTCTTCATTACGACAAAGATTTGGATTTCGAATGCTGGCTATGAAAAGGCCAAGGCTTCGATCGAAGAATCCTTGAAAAAACTTCAAACAGATTATATTGATCTTTTGTTGGTTCACCAACCTTTCGGTGATTACTATGGCACATACAGAGCTATGGAAGAAGCCTATAAGGCAGGGCAGGTCCGTGCCATTGGCGTTTCCAATTTTTCACCAAATCGCTTTATTGATCTTCAGTATTTTGTGGAGATCAAGCCAGCTATCAATCAGATAGAAACCCATGTATTCTATCAACAAAAAGAAGCCAAAAAGTATTTGGAGAAGTATAATTGTCAAATTGAATCTTGGGGGCCCTTTGCTGAAGGGAAAAATGATTTCTTCAATACTCCCCTCTTGAAGGAGATTGGAGAAAAACATGGCAAATCCGTAGCTCAAGTAGCCCTACGTTTCTTACTCCAAAGTAACGTGGTTGTCATTCCTAAGTCTGTTCGTAAAGAACGGATGCAAGAGAATTTTGATATTTTTGACTTTGAGTTAACAGAAGATGAAATGAAGAGCATAGAAGAATTGGACCAAGGAAGTACACTCTTTCATAATCATCAAGAACCAGAAACAGCAGAAAGATTTTTATCTTTTTTAAGCTAGTCTAATTCTATAATAATTAGATAGTGGGGTACTCGATAAAAAGCCTCCTTAGAAAGATTTTCCTCTTACAAAATGGGCTATAAAAGTGTATACTAGAATTAGTAAGAAACAGAGAGGATTGTTTTTATGAAATCAGCAGTTTATAGTAAAGCAGGAGAGATTGGTCTTGTTGAAGTGGAGCGTCCACAAATTAAGGAAGCAGATGATGTTATTATCCGTATCGTGAGAACTTGTGTCTGTGGTACGGACTTATGGACATATCGTAATCCTAATATAAAAGAAGGCCGTTTGAACAGTGGTCATGAAGCTATCGGAATTGTCGAAGAAATTGGAGAGGCTATTACGACAGTGAAACCAGGGGATTTTGTCATTGCTCCATTTACACATGGTTGTGGGGAATGTGATGCCTGTCATGATGGCTTTGATGGAACTTGTGATCGTCATTTGGGTAATAGCAACTGGTCTACTGGTGTTCAAGCAGAGTACATTCGTTTCCATTATGCGAATTGGTCCCTAGTCAAAATTCCTGGGCAACCTTCTGACTATACAGAGGCTATGCTCAAATCTTTCTTAAGTCTAGCAGATGTTATGCCAACAGGTTACCATGCAGCGCGTGTGGCTAATGTGCAAAAAGGTGACAAGGTGGTCGTTATCGGGGATGGTGCTGTGGGTCAATGTGCGGTTATCGCAGCCAAAATGCGTGGTGCATCGCAAATCGTCCTCATGAGTCGCCACCAAGACCGTCAACAGATGGCCTTGGAGTCAGGTGCGACAGCTGTTGTAGCTGAGCGTGGTGAAGAAGGGATTGCCAAGGTCCGTGAAATCCTTGGCGGCGGAGCAGATGCTGCTCTTGAATGTGTGGGTACAGAAGCAGCTGTTGAGCAGGCCCTTGGAGTCCTCCATAATGGCGGGCGCATGGGATTTGTCGGTGTGCCTCACTACAATAACCGTGCCCTTGGTTCAACCTTTGCCCAAAATATCTCAGTGGCAGGTGGAGCAGCCTCAGTTACTACTTATGACAAACAAGTTTTGTTAAAAGCAGTTCTTGACGGTGATATCAATCCAGGACGTGTCTTTACTAATAGTTACAGCTTGGATGAGATTAATCAGGCTTACAAAGATATGGATGAACGCAAGTCTATTAAGTCTATAATTGTGATGGAATAAAAAAGAAAATCCTAATAGAGTATGGAAATCTCTATTAGGATTTTTTATGTTCAGCTATTGTGCTTAATGCAAGGTACTTTCTCTTAAAGTTAGTTTGGTTCCTAGCATGGTCAGACTTGGGATTTTACGGCCGTGAAGGACTTCTCTGTTCAGGATATCCATTCCTGTGCGTCCCATTTCTTCGGTGTAAACTGTGATACTAGAAAGTGGTGGGAACACTTGCTTGGTTAGAATGGTATCATTAAAGGAAATAATACTGACGCGCTCTGGTATGCTGATGCTGGCTTCTTGAAGGGCGCGAAGGGCACCAATGGCCAAGCTATCACTGGCTGCAAAAAAGGCTTGTGGAAGTTTATCTCCTAATTTCTCGATAGCCTCTTTCATTAAGTCGTATCCAGATTGGGCAGTAAATAGACCTTGAAAAATGAATTTCTCTTTATAGATTCCTTTTTCTTGCGTATAAGATTTGAAGTAATCTAAACGTTTATCTGCGATGACTTCTTCTTGGTCAGTAGTAGTTTCAAGACCGGATAAGATACCAATCTTTTTAAGTCCGTGGTCTGTAAAGTAATCAACCACCTGTCTAACAGCATTATTAAAATCTGTAATGACACAGGTATGACCAAGGGCAATTGTATCACTATCTAAAAATACTAGGGGTTTGTGATATTCTTCAAATGATGCAATCTGTGCTTGGCTGAATTTCCCAATACAGAGAATCCCAATGACTTCTTCACTGAGCGTAAAAGGCTGGTCATTAAAATAGCGCAGAATGTCATAATCTAATTCTTGGGCTCTATTTTCAATTCCTAGTCGAATCTGGTAGTAGTAGAGATCTTCCAACTCTCCTTGTTCACTGACCCACTGAATGATAGCAATCTTCTGTTTGAGTTTATGACTTTCGCCAGTTTTGAGATGTTTGGTATAGCCTAGTTCTTCGGCGACAGTTAAAATACGATGTCGGGTTTCTTCTGTGACAGATAGACTCTGATCGCGATTGAGGACACGGGATACAGTTGCGATCGAGACAGAGGCTAACTGAGCAATATCTTTGAGTGTAGCCATAATTCCCCTCCTTTTTAGGTTATTATAGCATATTTTTCTTCCTTTTTACTCATAGTTTAGTAAAATATCGGTAAAAATATTGACCTAAGCAAAACCCTTGGGTACAATAGAAGAAAACGATTACAGGATAAACTTTTTTACCTAATATTTCGTAAAAGGAGAATTCATATGACACAACATCTTACTGCTGAAGCACTTCGCAAGGATTTCCTTGCTGTTTTTGGTCAAGAAGCAGACCAAACCTTTTTCTCACCAGGCCGCATCAACTTGATTGGGGAACATACTGACTATAACGGTGGTCATGTTTTTCCAGCAGCTATCTCACTAGGAACTTATGGAGCTGCTCGTAAGCGTGATGACCAAGTCTTGCGTTTCTACTCAGCAAACTTTGAGGACAAAGGCATCATCGAAGTGCCTCTAGCTAACCTTAAGTTTGAGAAAGAGCACAACTGGACCAACTATCCAAAAGGTGTCCTTCATTTCTTGCAAGAAGCAGGTCATGTGATTGATAAAGGGTTTGATTTCTATGTCTTTGGGAATATCCCAAATGGAGCTGGTTTGTCATCTTCAGCATCTTTGGAGCTTTTGACAGGTGTCGTAGCAGAATACCTCTTTGACCTAAAATTGGATCGTCTAGACTTAGTTAAAATCGGAAAACTAACTGAGAATAACTTTATCGGTGTTAACTCTGGTATCATGGACCAATTTGCCATCGGTATGGGGGCTGACCAACGTGCTATTTACCTAGATACTAATACTCTAGAATATGACTTGGTTCCTCTTGATTTGAAGGACAATGTTGTTGTTGTCATGAATACCAATAAGCGCCGTGAACTAGCAGATTCTAAATATAATGAACGCCGTGCTGAATGTGAAAAGGCTGTGGAAGAGCTTCAAGTGGCCTTGGATATCCAAACCTTGGGTGAATTAGATGAATGGGCTTTTGACGAGTACAGCTACCTGATCAAAGAGGAAAATCGTTTGAAACGTGCTCGCCATGCCGTTCTTGAAAATCAACGGACCCTTAAAGCGCAAGCAGCACTTCAAGCGGGAGATTTGGACAAGTTTGGTCGTTTGATGAATTCGTCTCACGTTTCTTTGGAACATGACTACGAAGTGACTGGTTTGGAATTGGATACCCTTGTTCATACAGCTTGGGCTCAAGAAGGTGTACTCGGTGCTCGTATGACAGGAGCAGGTTTTGGTGGTTGTGCCATTGCCCTGGTTCAAAAAGATGCGGTTGAGGCCTTTAAAGAAGCTGTTGGCAAACACTATGAAGAAATCATTGGCTATGCTCCAAGCTTCTATATCGCTGAAGTGGCAGGTGGAACTCGCGTTCTTGAATAGTCAGAAGGAGGTTATCTAGTGACCTTAGTAGAAAAATTTGTGACCAAAGTCATTACAGAAAGTAGCTTTGAAGAGTTGGATCGTATCTATCTGACCAATCGTGTTTTAGCATTGGTGGGAGATGGGGTTCTTGAAGTCAAGACTGACCAAGATAACTTGATTGACCTTAAAGATCAGCTTGTTGAGGAATCCGTTCGATTAGGGACGATTGAAGATAGTCTGGCTGCGCGTGAAATTTTCGGTGCTGAACTTATGGACTTGGTAACGCCTTGTCCAAGTCAGGTTAATCGAGACTTTTGGACGACTTATGCCCAGTCACCAGAGCAGGCGATTGCGGACTTCTACCAACTCAGTCAGAAGAATGACTACATCAAACTAAAGGCCATCGCAAAGAATATTGCTTATCGTGTTCCGTCTGACTACGGTGAACTCGAGATTACTATCAATCTATCTAAACCTGAAAAGGATCCAAAGGAGATTGCGGCAGCCAAGTTGGTCAAGTCGAGCAACTATCCTCAATGTCAGCTTTGTATGGAAAACGAAGGCTATCATGGTCGTGTCAATCATCCAGCTAGAAGCAATCATCGCATCATTCGTTTTGATATTTCTGGGCAGGAGTGGGGCTTCCAATATTCTCCCTATGCGTACTTTAATGAGCACTGTATTTTCCTAGACAGTCAACACCGTCCTATGGCTATCAGTCGCCAAAGTTTGGAGCGTTTGTTAGCAATCGTAGAGCAGTTCCCAGGCTATTTTGCAGGCTCGAATGCGGACCTACCAATTGTTGGTGGTTCAATCTTGACCCATGATCATTACCAAGGTGGGCGACATGTCTTCCCAATGGAAGTGGCTCCTTTACAGAAAAGCTTTACCTTTGAAGGTTTTGAATCTGTCAAAGCAGGAATTGTTCAGTGGCCTATGTCTGTGATTCGATTGACCTCAGATTCTAAAGACGATTTGACCAATCTTGCTGAGAAAATCTTACTTTCTTGGCGTCAATACTCAGATCCAAGTGTTCAGGTCTTGGCGGAAAGTAATGGAACACCGCATCACACTATCACACCGATTGCGCGTAAAAGAGATGGGCAGTTTGAATTAGATTTGGTCTTGCGAGACAACCAGACATCTCCAGAGCATCCAGATGGTATCTATCATCCCCACAAGTATGTCCAACATATCAAGAAGGAAAATATCGGCTTGATAGAGGTCATGGGCTTGGCAATCTTGCCACCACGCTTGAAGGAAGAAGTGGAGCAAGTAGCAGCTTACCTGGTTGGAGAGGATGTTTTAGTAGCAGATTATCACCAAGAATGGGCAGATGAGTTGAAAGAATCCAATCCTAGATTGACTGATAAAGACCACGCTCTTGAAATCGTCCAAGAATCTGTTGGTAAAATCTTCGCTCGGGTATTGGAAGATGCAGGGGTTTACAAGCAAACAGAAGAAGGACAGGCAGCCTTTATGCGCTTTGTAAATCATGTTGGACTTATGCCATAGTGTCAGGACCTTCCTCTTGCATACTAGTATAAAAAGTAGTATGATAGCGTTTGAAAGACTAGGAGGAATGTATGAAGGATTTTCACTTTGATGCCATATCAGCATTTGAAAATTATGAAATCAAGGAGATGAGAGATGGTCGTGTCACCGTAACTACCAAGGTCGTGAACTCTTCTCTTAACTATTATGGCAATGCCCACGGAGGTTATCTTTATACTCTGTGTGACCAAATCAGTGGCTTAGTCGTTATTTCTCTTGATTTAGATGTTGTAACCTTACAGTCTTCCATCAATTACTTAAAAGCAGGATATCTCGGAGATGAATTGACCATCAAGGGAGAGTGTGTCCATAAAGGACGTACCACCTGTGTCGTCGACGTAGACCTTATCAACCAAGATGGGAAAAATGTCTGCAAAGCAACCTTTACCATGTTTATAACAGGTGAGCGCTCAGAAGAAAAAAGAATTAGAATTTAGAAATATAAAAAAGAGGCTTATGCCTCTTTTTTATATTTACTTTTTCCGTCTAGTGTTCTATTATCTTATTCACTAAATCTTAAAAAATAGCCATCTGGGTCTAAAACTGCAAATTCATGTGGATAGATATATTGTTCGCCAACTCGAAATTCTCTTTTAGTCAAAGGACGATGAATAGGATAGTTAGACTCGATTACTTTCTGATAGAGTCGAGGAACATCCTTTATGCCAAAGGAGATATTGACTCCACGACCAAAGGGGTAGGCCAGTTCAGCTAGCTCCTCCTTTGTCCCCTCTTCTAGCATTAGCTGACAATCTTCAAGAGATAGGAAGAGGAAGTTTTCTTCTAGTCGCTCGTATTCGATAGTAAAACCTAGTATATCGCAGTAGAAGGAACGAGACTGTTCTATATTTGAGACCATAAACTCGGGAATAACTGCATTGTAGTCCATAAATAAAATCCTTACAATTCAATCTCCAAGACAATCGGTGTATGGTCTTGGCGAGCGCCTGAATCTATCATATCTGACTTGGTAACTTTATCTGCTACACGGTTACTTGTGAGCCAGTAGTCGATTCTCCAGCCTGTGTTGTTGATTTTTGAAGTTTTGCTACGTTGTGCCCACCAAGTATAGCGTTCTGGAACATCTCCGTGAACATGGCGGAAAGTGTCTGTAAATCCTTTGGCTAAAAGGTTTGTAAATCCTTCACGTTCTTCGTCTGTGAAACCTGGTGAACGACGGTTGCTTGCTGGATTAGCAAGGTCAATTTCCTTGTGGGCAACGTTGTAGTCACCTGTAGCAAGAACTGGTTTTTTCTTGTCTAACTCAGCCAAGTATTCCGCATATTTGACGTCCCAGACTTGACGTTCTTCCAAACGTTTGAGTCCATCCCCAGCGTTTGGTGTGTAGACCTGAGTTACGAAAAATGTATCAAATTCCAAAGTAATGATGCGGCCTTCAGAGTCCATGGTAGAAGGTGCACCGATTTCTGGGAAGCTGATAGTTGGAGTGAGTTCTTTCTTATAGAGGAACATGGTTCCAGCATAGCCTTTGCGGGCAGGTTCTTGAGAGGAACGCCAAGTATTCTCGTAACCTGGGAAGAGTTCTTCCAGTACCTCAAGGTGTTTTTTAGTAGGACCTTTAGCTGAAAGCTTGGTTTCTTGGATAGCGATGATATCAGCGTCTTCGGCTACCAAGGTTTGGAGGACGTCTTGAGACAATTTCGCACGCGCAGAGTCACTCGTCAACGCTGCATTGAGGGAATCAATGTTCCATGAGATTAGTTTCATAGTGTGTACCTTTTCATTCAGATTATAGACAATATTATACCAGAAAAAGAAGTAATTCCCCAGCGTATAGTTTGAAAAATCAAGGTCATTCCTATATAATAAAGAATGATTTATGTAAAAGATTGAAAATAAATGAAATGTTACTCCTATGAATATTTTTATCGCTGAGTATGGCAAGGGTCTACTAAACCTTGTTACCTATGAATAAGAAAAACCTGAGGTTCATGCCTCAGGTTTCCATTTGTTATTAGAAAGGAATACTATGTCCATCATCCAAAAACTTTGGTGGTTTTTTAAGTTAGAAAAACGCCGTTATCTCGTTGGAATCGTAGCTTTGGTTTTGGTTTCTGTACTAAACCTCATCCCACCTATGGTTATGGGGCGCGTGATTGATGCCATCACTTCGGGACGATTAACACAGGATGAGCTCCTGCTTCATCTCTTTTATCTCCTGCTTGCTGCTTTCGGGATGTACTACCTGCGCTATGTTTGGCGTATGTATATCCTAGGGACCTCCTACCGACTTGGGCAAATCATGCGTTCAAGACTATTTGAGCACTTTACAAAAATGTCGCCAGCTTTTTATCAGAATTATCGAACAGGGGATTTGATGGCTCATGCAACCAATGATATCAATGCCCTGACTCGTCTAGCCGGTGGGGGAGTTATGTCGGCAGTAGATGCCTCTATCACAGCCTTAGTAACTTTGTTGACCATGCTCTTTAGCATTTCCTGGCAGATGACCTTGGTTGCCATTCTTCCCTTGCCATTTATGGCCTATGCGACTAGTCGTCTGGGGAGAAAGACCCATAAAGCTTTTGGTGAATCGCAAGCAGCCTTTTCTGAACTCAACAATAAGGTTCAAGAGTCTGTAGCAGGTATCAAGGTAACAAAATCCTTTGGCTATCAGTCTGATGAATTGGCATCTTTCCAGGAAGTCAATGATTTGACCTTCCAAAAGAATCTGCAAACCATGAAATATGATAGTCTCTTTGATCCGATGGTTCTGCTTTTTGTTGGTTCTTCCTATGCTTTAACTCTCTTGGTCGGTGCCTTTATGGTACAAGCGGGGCAGGTAACCGTCGGAAATCTGGTCACCTTTATCTCTTACTTGGATATGCTGGTCTGGCCTTTGATGGCGATTGGTTTCCTCTTTAATATTACTCAGAGAGGAAAAGTTTCCTACCAACGTATTGAGAGCCTCTTGTCTCAAGAATCACCTGTGAACGATCCGGAATCTCCACTTGACGGGATTGAAAATGGGCGATTGGACTATGCTATTGATCGTTTTGCCTTTGAAGACGAAGAGACACTGAAAGATATTCATTTTAGTCTCGAAAAAGGGCAAACTCTTGGCTTGGTTGGGCAAACTGGTTCAGGAAAAACAGCTCTGATTAAGTTGCTCCTACGTGAGTATGACGTTGATCAAGGAGCCATTTATCTAAATGGGCATGACATTCGTGACTATCGACTAGCTGACTTACGAAGTTTGATGGGATACGTCCCACAGGACCAATTTCTCTTTGCCAGCTCTATCCTAGACAATATTCGTTTTGGGAATCCTGACCTGCCTTTCTCAAAAGTAGAAGAAGCAACCAAGTTGGCTCAAGTCTATCAAGATATTCAAGCCATGCCCCAGGGATTTGATACGGTTATCGGCGAAAAAGGTGTCAGTCTATCTGGTGGACAAAAGCAACGTCTGGCTATGAGTCGGGCTATGATTTTAAATCCTGATATCCTGATTTTAGATGATTCCTTGTCAGCTGTAGATGCCAAGACAGAGTTCGCTATCATTGATAATCTCAAGGAAACTCGCAAAGATAAAACGACCATCATTACTGCCCATCGTCTCAGTGCAGTTGTCCATGCAGATTTGATTTTGGTTATGCAAAATGGTCGCATCATTGAGCGAGGGACACACGAAGACTTACTCGCCTTGGATGGTTGGTATGCACAAACCTATCAGTCTCAGCAGTTAGAAATGAAAGGAGAAGAAGATGCGCAATAAACAAGAACAATGGGCTGTATTGAAACGCTTGTTGTCCTATCTCAAGCCCTATGGTCTCCTAACATTTTTAGCCCTTGCTTTTCTCCTCGCGACGACTGTTATTAAGAGCGTTATTCCATTGGTGGCTTCACACTTTATCGACCAGTATCTAAACAATCTCAATCAGCTTGCTGTTACAGTTTTGCTAGTTTACTATGGTCTCTACATTCTTCAAACCACTGTCCAATATGTGGGGAATCTCCTTTTTGCGCGCGTGTCCTACAGTATCGTTAGAGATATCCGACGTGATGCCTTTGCCAATATGGAGAAGCTAGGCATGTCTTACTTTGATAAAACGCCTGCAGGTTCCATCGTTTCTCGTTTGACCAATGATACAGAGACTATTAGCAATATGTTTTCAGGGATCTTATCTAGCTTTATCTCGGCAGTTTTTATCTTTGTGACAACCCTTTATACCATGCTCGTTTTAGACTATCGTCTGACAGCTTTAGTATTGCTCTTTCTACCCTTGATTTTCCTTTTGGTTAATCTCTACCGAAAAAAATCGGTCAAGGTCATTGAAAAAAACAGAAGTCTCTTGTCAGATATTAACAGTAAGCTGGCAGAAAATATCGAAGGGATTCGCATCATTCAAGCCTTTAACCAAGAAAAGCGCCTGCAAGAAGAGTTTGATGAGATAAATCAGGAACATCTAGTTTACGCTAACCGTTCAGTAGCCTTGGACTCCCTCTTTTTACGTCCGGCCATGAGCTTACTGAAGCTATTGGGGTATGCAGTTTTGATGGCTTATTTTGGCTATCGTGGTCTTTATCTAGGAATAACGACAGGAACTATGTATGCCTTTATCCAGTACATCAACCGTCTCTTTGATCCGCTCATCGAGGTGACACAGAACTTTTCTACTCTTCAGACATCCATGGTGTCAGCAGGTCGTGTCTTTGCACTTATCGATGAGACCAACTATGAACCGGTCCAAGAAAATGGACAAGCGGAGATTCAAGAAGGAAATATCCGTTTTGAACATGTGTCCTTCTCTTATGACGGGAAACACCAGATTCTTGATGATATTTCCTTTACAGTCAATAAAGGTGAAACCATCGCCTTTGTCGGACATACTGGCTCTGGGAAATCTTCTATCATCAATGTTCTCATGCGCTTTTATGAATTTCAGTCTGGTCGAGTTCTCCTAGATGGTGTGGATATTCGTAAGTATAGCCAAGAGGAATTGAGAAAAAATATCGGTCTGGTCCTACAGGAACCTTTCCTCTATCATGGGACCATCAAGTCCAATATCGCTATGTACCAAGATATCAGTGATGACCAGGTTAAGGCAGCAGCAGAGTTTGTCGATGCAGATTCTTTCATTCAGGATCTTCCATTAGGTTATGATGCCCCTGTGTCTGAGCGTGGTTCGAGTTTTTCAACTGGTCAACGTCAGCTTCTTGCCTTTGCTAGAACCGTTGCCAGTCAACCTAAAATTCTGATTTTGGATGAAGCGACAGCCAATATCGACTCTGAAACAGAAGCCTTGGTCCAAAATTCTCTAGCCAAGATGAGACAGGGTCGAACGACCATTGCCATTGCCCATCGTCTTTCTACCATTCAGGATGCAAATTGTATTTATGTCCTAGATAAGGGACGAATCATCGAGAGCGGCACACACGAGGAACTTTTAGCCCTGGGAGGTACCTATCACAAGATGTATAGTTTACAAGCAGGAGCTCTGTCCTAAGGAAGAATTCCTTTAAAATACAGATTTCTTGCACCGCCTCTTTCATTTTGTGGTATAATGTAGA
This sequence comes from Streptococcus sp. V728, assembly GCF_052077995.1. Taxonomy (NCBI): domain Bacteria; kingdom Bacillati; phylum Bacillota; class Bacilli; order Lactobacillales; family Streptococcaceae; genus Streptococcus; species Streptococcus sp. V728. Next base: position 25,545 of record NZ_JBQJJH010000001.1, read on the forward strand.
ATGTTTAAAGATTACATATTAAAAAACAGAGGAGAATGTGCATGCTGAAATGGGATGAACTACCTCAGGAGATGCAATTGAGCGAGGTGAAACCATACTACCAGCTCATCTCTGGAAGAAAAGGTTCACTGATTCTCAAGCGTTGTCTAGATTTGTTTCTAGCCTTGGTCTTGTTAATCTTGACTTCACCCGTATTTCTGATTCTAAGCATTTGGATCAAACTAGATAGTAAGGGTCCAGTCATTTACAAGCAGGTGCGGGTAACCCAGTACAACCGACATTTCAAGATTTGGAAATTCAGGACCATGGTGACAGATGCGGACAAGATAGGAAGTCTAGTAACTTCTGCAAATGATAGCCGCATCACCAAGGTTGGAAATTTCATTCGCCGTGTTCGTTTGGATGAACTTCCACAATTGGTCAATGTTCTCAAAGGGGAGATGTCCTTTGTGGGAACTCGTCCAGAAGTACCACGCTACACAGAGCAGTATAGCCCTGAAATGATGGCTACCTTGCTCTTGCCAGCAGGGATTACATCGCTTGCCAGCATTAACTATAAGGACGAGGATGCCATTATCAGTCAAATGACTGCAAAAGGTATGACGGTTGACCAGGCCTATGTTGAGAGAGTCCTACCAGAAAAAATGCACTATAATCTAGCCTACCTACGTGATTTTAATTTCTTCGGGGATATCAAGATCATGTTCCAGACTGTATTTGAAGTTTTAAAATAAAGTAGTCGTAAGATTGAAAATCGATCAAAGGAGTAAAACAATGACAAAGTATAATATTCCATTTTCACCACCTGATATTACCGAAGCTGAAATTGCTGAAGTAGCAGATACCCTTCGTTCTGGTTGGATTACAACAGGACCTAAGACAAAAGAATTGGAGCGTCGTCTGTCCGTCTATACTCAGACACCTAAGACAGTCTGCCTCAACTCTGCAACAGCAGCTCTTGAATTGATTTTGCGCGTGCTTGAAGTGGGTCCTGGCGATGAAGTTATCGTTCCAGCTATGACTTATACAGCATCATGTAGCGTTATCACTCACGTAGGTGCTACACCAGTTATGGTTGATATCCAAGGTGATACCTTTGAAATGGACTATGACAAGCTTGAACAAGCGATTACTGAGAAGACTAAGGTTATCATCCCAGTAGAACTTGCAGGGATTGTCTGTGACTATGACCGTTTGTTCCAAGTTGTTGAGAAGAAACGTGACTTATTTACAGCTACTAGCAAGTGGCAAAAAGTCTTTAACCGTATTGTTGTAGTATCTGATAGCGCCCATGCTTTGGGTTCAACCTACAAAGGGCAACCAGCTGGTTCCATTGCAGACTTTACGTCATTCTCTTTCCACGCTGTCAAGAACTTCACAACTGCTGAAGGGGGAAGTGCAACTTGGAAAGCTAATCTAGCTATTGATGATGAAGAAATGTACAAGGAATTCCAAATCCTATCTCTTCATGGTCAAACAAAAGATGCGCTTGCCAAGATGCAATTAGGTTCATGGGAATACGATATCGTAACTCCTGCCTACAAGTGCAACATGACGGATATCATGGCTTCAATTGGTTTGGTACAATTGGATCGTTATCCTGGCTTGCTTCAACGTCGTAAAGAAATCGTAACTCGCTATGACCGTGGATTTGCAGGAACTCGTATTTACCCATTGGCGCATGAGACAGATACTGTTGAATCTTGTCGTCACCTTTACGTTACCCATGTAGAAGGTGCTAGTCTTGAACAACGCAATCAAATTATCCAAGAATTGGCCAAAGCTGGAATCGCAAGTAACGTTCACTACAAACCGCTTCCGCTTTTGACAGCCTATAAGAATCTTGGCTTTGAAATGGCAAACTATCCTAAGGCCTATGCCTACTTTGTAAACGAGATTACATTACCGCTTCATACCAAATTAACGGATGAAGAAGTAGATTATATCATTGAAACTTTTGTCAGAGTTTCTGAAGAAGTTCTAGGCGCTTCAGAAAAATAATTAAAAAAATTAGTAAAAAATTAGTGAAAACGGTTGACAAAGAAAAAACAATAACATATAATTAACTCAACAAATCAGAAAAGTAATTATTTTTAATCTTCAGGGAGCCTGTGGTTACTGTGAACAGGTGGTTGGAACTAGTGAAATTGGGCTGATTTTAAAAGTGAATTTGAAACAATGAAAATTCGGTAGGCACACCTTACAGTGCAACTTGTTGTTAGACAAGGTAGAGATGTAAAGGGGATATTCTCTTTACAAATGAGGTGGTACCGCGTTACAAACGCCCTCACATGGAAGTAAATTCCGTGTGTGGGCTTTTTCATATTTTGGAACAATGGAAAAGAGGAAAAATTTATGACAACTAAAGGTTATTTTGGACAATTTGGTGGTAGTTTTGTACCAGAACCAATTCAGGCTTTATTAGATGAGTTGGAAGTGACTTTTGATAAATACAAGGATGATCCAGAATTTTTGGCAGAATATCGTCATTACTTGAAGGATTATTCAGGTCGTGAGACTCCGCTCTATTTTGCAGAAAGTTTGACGGATTATCTAGGTGGGGCTAAGATTTATCTCAAACGTGAAGATCTTAACCACCTTGGGTCACACAAACTTAACAATGTCCTTGGACAGATTCTTCTTGCTAAACGCATGGGTAAAAAACGTGTGATTGCAGAGACAGGAGCTGGTCAGCACGGTGTTGCGACAGCTGCAGCGGCGGCCAAATTTGGTATGGCATGTGATGTCTACATGGGGGCAGAAGATGTGGAACGTCAACGTCTCAACGTCTTCCGTATGGAGATGATGGGAGCGACTGTTCACTCAGTTGAAACGGGAACTCGTACACTGAAGGATGCGGTTGATGCAGCCTTTGGAGCATGGATGAACGACCTTGATGCTTTCTACGTTTTAGGTTCGGCTGTAGGTCCGCACCCTTACCCAACGATTGTTCATGAATTCCAAAAAGTAATCAGTGAAGAGTCTCGACGTCAGATCTTGGAAAAAGAAGGACGTTTGCCAGACTACGTCATTGCCTGTGTGGGTGGTGGTTCTAATGCCATCGGTGCCTTTTCACAGTATGTAGCTGATGAAGAAGTTAAATTGGTTGGGGTAGAAGCTGCTGGTCACGGTTTAGATACCGACAAACACGCGGCAACAATGACCAAGGGTAGTGTCGGAATTGTCGATGGAATGAAGACCTATGCAGTCTTTGGTGAAGATGGAAATGTTGCACCTGTTTACTCTATCTCTGCTGGTTTAGACTATCCAGGGGTTGGACCAGAACACGCCTTCTTTAAAGACTCTGGTCGTGTAGAATATGTTGCAGCGACTGATGAAGAAGCTGTCCAAGCCTTGCTTTTACTTAGCAAGACTGAAGGAATTATCCCAGCTATTGAAAGCTCCCATGCTATCGCAGAAGCAGTCAAACGAGCACCAAAACTTAGTAAAGATGAGATTATCATCATCAATGTCTCTGGTCGTGGAGACAAGGACGTAGCTGCTATTGCAGACTACCTTGAAGCTAAAAAATAAAAGATGGAAAAGATACAGAGATTTCTCTCACAGAGAGCTTGTGGTTGCTGAAAACAAGCAGAGAAAGCTGTAAGATTGGGTCCATCTCAAACGAGAGAAGAATTCATGATTCTCAAGGGAGTGCCTTTTATCGCACAGCCTGTTACAGGAGCTATCTGAGACAGGAATGAGAGATAGGAGAAATCCTATAATTGAGGTGGCACCGCGAATTTCGTCCTCACGCAAGTTATTTTGCGTGGGGATTTTTATATATTTACCTCAGATATTGCGATTAATTTTTTAAATATTTTCAATAAATAGGTCGTTATACAATATTTACGAACGAAGTGAGTTTCTAAAAGATGTTTCCCACCATGGTGGTATCCTAGAGAAGCAAAGATGCTTCTCTAGGACGGAATTTTTGAGACATATGGCTCAAAAATTAGGGATGAAATTTCGGAGAAAGTTGCTCCCGTCCGCACTATTTAAGGGAAATAGAAAAAGGTAAGAAATTAAGACTAAAAGTCTATAAATTATTGACTGAAAGGGAAATTACAATGGAACGAATCATTCATGGAGATGTTTTATCACCAATCTTGGCGTATATGCGCTTAAATGGACAACACAAGGTCATACTTGAAAGTATTCCAAGAGAAAAAGAAAATGCTCGATTTTCTATCTTGGCCTATAATCCAGTTTTTGAGATTCAGTTTGAGAATGGAGTTCTTTATCAAAATGGTCAGGTGATTGATCGTGACCCCTTGGATTTCCTTTATGAGGTGACTCATAAGAGCCATCACCATTCAGACCTACCTTTTGGAGGTGGAGCCATCGGATTTGTTGGCTATGATATGATTTCTCTCTATGAAGAAATTGGCCAGCTTCCTGAGGATACGATTGGGACACCAGATATGCATTTCTTTGTTTACGAGAGTTATATGGTATTTGACCACAAGAAAGAAAAAATTCATATCATCGAGGATACTCTTTACAGTGATCGAAGCAATGAAAAACTAGAAGCGGCTTTGGATCAAGTTTTAGAGGAGTTAAAAATCCCTGCTCCAAATGAATTTGAAGACTTGGACGTTTCTCCACTTCAGTTTAGACCACATATTGCACCTCAGAAATTTGAAGAAATGGTAGAAACAGCTCGCGACTTGATTCGCAATGGAGATATGTTCCAATGCGTGCTCAGTCAGCGTTTCTCAGCAGAAGTAACTGGAAATCCTTTTGACTTTTACAGAAATCTCCGAGTAACAAATCCATCAAATTACCTATACTTTTATGACTTTGGAGATTATCAAATCATCGGTGCCAGTCCTGAGAGTTTGGTTTCCGTAAAAAACGGCATTGTAACAACAAATCCGATTGCAGGTACGCGACCTAGAGGTTCCAATGACGAGGAAGATGCAACACTTGCAAGTGATCTACTTTCTGATGAAAAGGAAACGGCAGAACATCGAATGTTGGTAGACTTGGGACGAAATGATATCGGTCGAATTGCTGAAACAGCAAGTGTCCAAGTAACCAAGTATATGGAAGTGGAACTTTTCCGCTATGTCATGCATTTGACTAGCGTAGTAAAAGGACGTTTATTACCAGAATTAACTGCCATGGATGCCTTGAAGGCGACACTTCCGGCAGGAACAGTTTCTGGGGCCCCTAAGATTCGTGCTATGAAACGCATATATGAGTTGGAAACAGAGAAGCGAGGCGTTTATGCCGGAGCTATCGGTTACCTTTCAGCAACTGGAGATATGGACTTTGCCATTGCAATTCGAACCATGATTCTAAAAAATAAAACAGCCTATGTGCAGGCTGGAGCAGGAATTGTTTATGACTCTATCGCTCAAAACGAATACCAAGAAACGATTAATAAAGCTAAATCTATGACTAGAATGGGAGAACTAAGACCATGATTTTATTGATTGATAATTATGATTCATTTACTTATAACCTGGCTCAATACATTGGGAATTTCGCAGAAGTTCAGGTTTTGAGAAATGATGATCCAACCCTTTATGAAGAAGCTACAAAGGCAGATGGACTGGTCTTTTCTCCTGGTCCAGGTTGGCCAGCTGATGCTGGGAAGATGGAAGAAATGATTCGTGATTTTGCAGGTAAGAAACCGATTCTAGGGATTTGTTTGGGGCACCAGGCCATCGCAGAAGTCTTTGGTGGCAAGTTGGGCTTGGCTCCTAAAGTTATGCACGGTAAACAAAGCCAGATTCGATTTGAGACTCCGTCAGTTCTCTATCAAGGAATCGAGGACAATCGCCCAGTCATGCGTTACCACAGTATTTTAATTGAAGAGATGCCAGAAGAGTTTGAAGTGACAGCTCGTTCGACAGATGACCAAGCCATTATGGGAATTCAACACAAAACTCTTCCGATTTATGGCTTGCAGTATCATCCAGAAAGCATTGGAACGCCAGATGGCCTATCTTCTATTCAGAATTTTATCGAGAAAGTTGTAAAGTGAGGAAGACAAAATGAAAGAAATTATTGAAAAATTAGCGAACTTTGAAGACCTATCAAGTGTTGAAATGACGGATGTGATCGAACGCATCGTAACAGGGCGAGTGACAGAAGCACAAATCGCTTCACTTCTTTTAGCCCTCAAGATGAAGGGAGAAACACCTGAGGAAAGAACAGCCCTCGCTCAAGTTATGAGAGGACATGCTCAACACATCCCAACCAACATTCAAGATGCTATGGATAACTGCGGTACAGGTGGAGATAAGTCATTTAGCTTTAACATCTCAACAACTGCAGCCTTTGTCTTAGCAGGTGGTGGCATCCACATGGCTAAACATGGAAATCGTTCAATTTCTTCTAAATCTGGTTCAGCAGATGTCTTGCAAGCTTTGGGAATCAATATTGATCTCAAGCCAGCACAATTGGGTAAGATATTTGACCAAACAGGAATCGTCTTTCTCTTTGCTAAAAACATGCACCCAGCTATGAAATATATTATGCCAGCACGCTTGGAATTGGGAATTCCAACCATCATGAATTTGACAGGTCCACTCATTCACCCAATGGTCTTAGAAACACAGCTTCTAGGAATTAGTCGTTCAGAACTTCTAGAAAGTACTGCTCAGGTTTTGAAAAACATGGGTCGCAAACGTGCTATCGTAGTAGCTGGTCCAGAAGGATTGGATGAAGCTGGTTTGAATGGTACTACCAGCATTGCCCTTCTTGAAAATGGTGAAATCACTTTGTCAACCTTTACTCCAGAAGATTTGGGAATGGAACGCATTGCCATTGAGGACATTCGTGGCGGAAATGCTCATGAGAATGCAGCCATCCTTATCAGTGTTCTTAATAACGAACCAAGTCCATTCTTGGAAACAACAGTCTTAAATGCAGGTCTAGGATTCTACGCCAATGGTAAAGCAGACAGTATCAAGGACGGAGTTGAAATGGCACGCCAAGTGATTGCTAGTGGTAAGGCCCTGGAAAAACTCAGACTATTACAGGAGTACCAAAAATGAGTCAGGAATTTTTGTCACGTATCTTAGAGCAGAAGGCGCGTGAAGTTGAAAAGATGGAGCTAGAGGAGCTTCAGCCCTTGCGTGAAAGTTATCGCTTAGCTGAATATTTGAAAAACCATCAGGACCGCTTGCAAATTATTGCAGAGGTCAAGAAGGCGAGTCCAAGTATGGGTGATATCAATCTGGATGTAGATATCGTTCAACAGGCCCAGACTTACGAGGCTAACGGCGCTGTTATGATTTCTGTATTGACAGATGAAGTTTTCTTCAAAGGTCATTTGGATTACCTTCGTGAGATTTCCAGTCAGGTACAGATTCCGACTTTAAACAAGGATTTTATTATCGATGAAAAGCAAATCATCCGTGCTCGCAATGCGGGTGCGACAGTTATCTTGCTCATCGTAGCGGCTTTATCAGAAGAGCGCCTCAAGGAACTGTATGACTATGCGACAGAGCTTGATCTAGAAGTATTAGTAGAAACTCATAATCTAGTAGAGCTAGAAGCAGCTCACCGTCTTGGAGCTCAAATTATTGGTGTCAATAATCGCAATTTGACTACCTTTGAAGTTGACTTGCAGACCAGTGTAGACTTGGCCCAACACTTCAAGGACGATTGCTTCTACATTTCTGAATCTGCTATTTTTACAGAAGCAGATGCGAAACGTGTTGCACCCTACTTTAACGGAATTTTGGTAGGAACAGCGCTCATGCAGGAAGAAGATGTCGCCCAGAGAATCAAGGAGTTGCAGATTGACAAAGGTTAAGATTTGTGGACTATCGACCAAAGAAGCAGTAGAGGTAGCAGTGTCGGCTGGAGCAGACTACATTGGTTTTGTCTTTGCTCCTAGCAAAAGACAGGTGACCTTGGAACAGGCTGCGGAGCTGGCAACACTCATTCCTGTTAATGTGAAAAAGGTTGGTGTATTTGTTTCACCAAGTCGGTCAGAATTACTTGAAGCGATTGAAAAGGTTGGCTTGGATTTGGGACAAATTCATGGCCAGGTGGCAGATGATCTATTTGAGAGTCTGCCTTGTGCCAGCATTCAGGCAGTGCAGGTGGGTGGGAATGGCCATGTGCCAAGTTCTCGGGCAGACTATCTCCTCTTTGATGCACCTGTGGCAGGAAGTGGCCAGACTTTTGATTGGGGGCAACTGGATACGACAGAACTATCTCAGCCTTTCTTCATCGCAGGTGGGCTCAATGAGGATAATGTAGAAGAAGCTATTCAACACTTTACTCCCTTTGCAGTAGATGTATCAAGTGGGGTAGAAACAGACGGACAAAAAGATCATGAAAAGATTAGAAGATTTATAGAGAGGGTTAAGCATGGCATATCAAGAACCAAATAAAGAAGGATTTTACGGAAAATTCGGTGGACGTTTTGTCCCAGAAACATTGATGACAGCAGTATTGGAATTAGAAGAGGCGTATCGTGAAAGTCAGGCAGATCCAAGTTTCCAAGAAGAGTTAAACCAACTTTTGCGCCAATATGTAGGACGTGAAACACCTCTTTACTACGCAAAAAACTTGACCCAGCGTATCGGCGGAGCCAAGATTTACCTCAAACGTGAAGACCTCAACCATACAGGTGCACACAAGATTAACAATGCCTTGGGACAAGTTTTACTGGCTAAACGTATGGGCAAAAAGAAAATTATTGCTGAAACAGGTGCCGGTCAGCACGGTGTAGCAACTGCAACAGCTGCAGCTCTCTTTAACATGGAATGTACCATCTACATGGGTGAGGAAGATGTCAAGCGCCAAGCCCTCAATGTCTTCCGTATGGAACTTTTAGGAGCTAAGGTAGAGGCAGTGACAGATGGTTCGCGCGTGCTCAAGGATGCAGTCAATGCAGCCCTTCGTTCTTGGGTGGCCAACATCGATGATACCCACTATATCCTTGGTTCTGCCTTGGGGCCTCATCCTTTTCCAGAAATTGTGCGTGATTTCCAAAGTGTTATCGGTCGAGAAGCCAAACAACAGTACCGTGACTTGACAGGGCAAGATTTGCCAGATGCCCTAGTAGCCTGTGTTGGTGGAGGTTCTAATGCTATCGGGCTTTTCCATCCATTTGTGGAAGATGAGTCAGTGGCTATGTACGGAGCTGAAGCAGCAGGACTAGGTGTGGATACAGAGCATCATGCAGCAACTTTGACCAAGGGTCGTCCGGGTGTTCTTCATGGTTCTCTCATGGATGTTCTCCAAGATGCCCATGGACAAATCTTAGAAGCCTTCTCTATCTCAGCAGGTTTGGACTACCCAGGTATCGGTCCAGAACATTCTCATTACCACGATATCAAGCGTGCGACCTATGTTCCTGTGACAGATGAGGAAGCCTTGGAAGGATTCCAACTCTTGTCTCGTGTGGAAGGGATTATCCCAGCTTTGGAGTCTAGTCACGCTATCTCCTTTGCGGTGAAATTAGCCAAAGAACTTGGTCCAGACAAGTCTATGATTGTCTGTCTATCAGGTCGCGGGGACAAGGATGTAGTTCAAGTCAAAGACCGTTTGGAAGCAGACGCAGCAAAGAAGGGAGAAGCTCATGCCTAAGACACTAACAGAAAAACTGAACGCTATCAAAGCAACTGGAAAGGGAATTTTTGTTCCCTATATCATGGCTGGAGACCACGAGAAAGGTTTGGCTGGTCTCGGCGAAACAATTCACTTTTTAGAAGACTTGGGTGTTTCTGCTATTGAAGTGGGAGTTCCTTTCTCGGATCCGGTTGCAGATGGTCCTGTTATCGAAGAAGCAGGCTTGCGCAGTCTAGCTCGCGGAACCTCAACCCAGGCTCTAGTTGAAACCTTGAAAACCATTGAAACAGAAATCCCGCTTGTTATCATGACCTACTTTAACCCTCTCTTTCAGTACGGTGTGGAAAAATTGGTTAAAGACCTTGCTGATACAGCAGTCAAGGGCTTGATTATTCCAGACCTTCCTCATGAACATGCCAACTTTGTAGAGCCATATTTGGCGGATACAGACATTGCCTTGATTCCACTTGTTAGCTTGACGACAGGAATTGAGCGTCAAAAGGAACTCATTGAAGGGGCAGAAGGATTTGTTTATGCAGTTGCTATCAATGGGGTAACAGGGAAGTCAGGAAATTACCGAGATGATTTGGACAAGCACTTGTTTCAACTCCATCAAGTGGCTGATATTCCAGTCTTGACAGGATTTGGTGTATCCACACAGGCTGATGTAGAACGCTTCAATGCTGTATCAGATGGTGTTATCGTCGGTTCCAAGATTGTTAAGGCTCTACATGAAGGACAGGTAGCAGAAATCGCTGACTTTATCCGAGAAGCAATAGCTTACCAAAAATAATCACACAGGCAGCCAGCAAGAGGAAAGGCACAAAAGGTAGTCTTTCCTTTTTCTTTAGCAGGAGAAAAGCTAGTATGCCGGTTGTAGAAGCAAATTGAATTAAAATCAGTATTTCAGTAAGACTAAAAACAAGAGCACAGGAAGCCAGAAAGAGAAAATCCCCTGCACCTATGCGGATATCGATAAAGTGAGCCAAAATTCCCAAGATAAGAAAGAAAATCATAACTAGATTCCAACCACAGCAAACCATGAGAATTAAGTGAAATATTAGCCAGACGATTAAGGGGTATTCTTGATGTCGAAGGTCATAAATTCCTAAAGTTAAGCCAGCAGTGATTAGGATGACTTGACTCAAAGTTAGAAATTCCCAAGAAAAAGCTAGAAAGAGCAATCCAAAGCACAACTCAAAGAAAGCATACCAGAAAGGATAGTGAACCTTGCAGTAGCGACAGCGAAAGCGATTGAATATCTGGGACACAATTGGAATCAAATCCAAGGGACGTAAGCGAGTCTGACAAGAATCACAGTGACTTGCAGGAAAGACGATGGATTGTTCAGGGAAGCGATCGATGACTAAGCCTAGAAAGGAAGCAAGAATCGTTCCAACAAGAAAAAAATAAAGATGAATCATACTTATTTATTCGGAAAAAATAAGAGAAAGAGTATAATAGTTGGATATAGGAGAAGTTATGGGAGCAAATATGAAAATTCACTTTGAAAAAGGACTTCAGGTAGAAAATGCCCAACTCATTTGTCAGTGGTCTAATGCTTTGGGAGAAAGTTTTCAGAAGCAATGGATGGGACCAAAGATTTCTTATCCCTTGATTGCCCAATCCTTACAAAAGCTGGAAGGAATTTTTTCCATTTTTGTTGGAGAAGAGTTTGTAGGCATCATCCAGAAAATCAAACTAGAAGATAAAAATCTTCATATTGGAAGATTTCTCATAGCTCCACAGAAGCAGGGAAAAGGATTAGGTCGAAAAGCTTTCCAAGATTTCGTTAAAAAAATGTTTGAAAATGAAGAAATAGAAAGTATTTCCCTAACGGTTTTTGAGTCAAATCAAAGAGCCAAAAATCTCTACCACAAAGAGGGATTTAAAATTGTTCAAACCATTGAAATTCCAGAACGAAAATACATAATGAGAAAATCTAGGTAAGAACTAGATGACACCCAAAACTGTCCCCTTACAATTTTTAATTCTCAAACTTGTTGCAGAGAAATTTTCTTGATAAAATAGATACATGACTAGATATAAAGCTGTAATTTCCTATGATGGCTATGCTTTTGCTGGTTTTCAGCGGCAACCTCATGCGCGTAGTGTCCAAGAGGAAATTGAAAAAACTTTAACAAAATTAAATAAGGGACAAGCTATTACCATTCATGGCGCTGGGCGAACGGATAGTGGCGTTCATGCTTTAGGTCAGGTCATCCATTTTGACCTTCCCTATCAGATGGATGAGGAAAAACTTCGTTTTGCTCTCGATACCCAAAGTCCTGAAGATATCGATGTGATTTCGATTGAGATAGTGGCTGACGATTTTCATTGCCGTTATGCCAAGCATAGCAAGACCTACGAGTTTATCGTGGATAGAGGACGTCCTAAAAATCCTATGCGCCGCCATTATGCGACTCATTATCCTTATCCACTAGATGTGGAGCGGATGCAACTTGCTGTAAAAAAACTAGAGGGAACACATGATTTTACTGGTTTTACAGCATCAGGGACTAATGTAGAGGACAAGGTTCGAACGATCACAGAAGCTAGCCTCAGGGTTGACAAAACAGGTCAGTTTTTGACCTTTACATTCTCTGGCTATGGCTTTCTCTATAAGCAGATTCGAAATATGGTCGGAACCCTGCTGAAAATTGGTAACAACCGTATGCCGATTGAACAGATTGACCTCATCTTGGAGAAAAAAGACAGACAGTTGGCAGGTCCAACTGCAGCGCCTAATGGTTTGTATTTGAAGGAGATTCGTTATGAAGAATAATCGTATTTTAGCACTTTCAGGAAATGATATTTTTAGTGGTGGTGGATTGGCTGCTGACCTTGCCACCTATACTTTGAATGGTCTGCATGGTTTTGTAGCCATGACCTGCTTGACTGCTTTGACAGAAAATGGTTTTGAAGTCTTTCCAACTGATGAGACTATTTTCCAACAACAGTTGGATAGTCTGAAAAGTGTAGACTTTGGAGGGATTAAGATTGGTCTCTTGCCGACAGTCGGTGTTGCTGAGAAAGCCTTGAATTTTATCAAGGAACGTGAAGGAGTTCCAGTAGTCTTGGACCCTGTATTGGTTTGTAAGGAAACGCACGACGTTGCAGTCAGTGAGCTCTGTCAAGAGTTGATTCGCTTTTTCCCTTATGTATCTGTGATTACTCCGAATCTTCCTGAGGCAGAATTGCTTGCAGACCAAAAGATTGAAAGTCTGGAAGATATGAAGGCTGCAGCGCAGAAATTACATGACTTGGGTGCACCAGCAGTGATTATCAAGGGTGGAAATCGCCTCAGTCAGGATAAGGCTGTGGATGTCTTTTATGATGGAGAGAATTTTACCATTCTTGAAAATCCAGTCATCCAAGGACAAAATGCTGGTGCAGGATGTACCTTCGCGTCAAGCATTGCTAGCCAGTTAGTCAAGGGAGAGGAGCTATTACCAGCGATTGAAAGTTCCAAAGCCTTTGTTTACCGTGCCATTGCACAAGCAGATCAATATGGAGTGAGACAGTATGAAGCAAACCAAAACAACTAAAATTGCTCTAGTATCCATCTTGGCAGCTAGTTCTGTCGTATTGGGGTATTTTATAAAAATCCCGACACCAACTGGATTTCTAACACTTTTGGACGTTGGAGTCTTCTTCACAGCCTTTTACTTTGGCAGTCGTGAAGGGGCCGTTGTTGGAGGTTTAGCAGGATTTCTTATTGACCTCATTTCAGGCTACCCTCAGTGGATGATTTTTAGCTTAATTAACCATGGTTTCCAAGGTTATTTCGCAGGCTTTAAAGGGAAATGGCAATGGCTAGGCTTAGTCTTAGCGACTTTATTCATGGTAGCTGGTTATGCCATGGCATCAGCTTGGATGAATGGTTGGGGGGCAGCCATACCAGAAATCATTCCAAATCTCATGCAAAATATCGTTGGAATGACTCTAGGATTTCTTCTTTGTCATAGTGTGAAGAAATTCAGATAATAGTGAAAAAAGGAAACTTACCCCGAACTATTAGGGAACTATTGAAAAAACTCTGATTATTTGCTAAAATGAAAGCTATGAAAACACTCTACGATGTGCAACAATTTCTCAAACAGTTCGGTATCATTGTCTATATGGGAAAACGTCTCTATGACATTGAATTGATGAAGATCGAGCTATCTCGAATCTATGATGCAGGCTTGATGGACAAGCTAGATTATTTAGAAGCGGAAGCTGTTCTGCGCAGAGAGCACAAACTAGAATTAGGTTATTTAGAAAAAAATGGAGATTAGGTATTATGGTAACTTGGGTATTATGGGGACTTGTCGTAGCAATGTTAGCTTGGATGGGATACAACTATCTTCGCATTCGTCGAGCAGCGAAAATCGTAGACAATGCAGAGTTTGAGTCTTTGATTCGTACAGGTCAGTTGATTGATTTGCGTGATCCAGCTGACTTCCACAGAAAACATATCCTCGGAGCTCGTAATATCCCTTCAAATCAATTGAAGACAAGTCTCGCAGCGCTTCGCAAGGATAAGCCTGTCCTTCTTTATGAGAACCAACGTGCGCAACGTGTCACAAATGCAGCGCTTTTCTTGAAAAAACAAGGTTTCTCAGAAATATATATCCTTTCTTATGGATTGGATTCTTGGACTGGGAAGGTGAAATCTAATTAACAATGTGAAAAAAACTTGTCACATATGTTTAATATAGAAATATGACTTTTTATAGTATAATAGTAATATAAATTTTAAGGAGTTTTTATTATGCAAGAAAAGAAAAAAGCCCCAATTGTTTTGAGTATCATATCTATCATAGTTGCCTTTGGATTCCCAGTGTTCAGTATTATTTTTGGTATTTTTGGTTTAGCCTTGGCTAATTCACATCAAAAAGAGTCTGGACTAGACTATAAGACAGAAAAAATTCTCTCTATTTTAGGGATTGTGTTAGGGATTGTGATTTCTGCACTTATCTGTATCGTACTTATCTCACAACTTTCGAGAATTAATTAAAACAAAAGAGCTTTAGTTTTAAAGCTTTTTTGTTTTACCTACTCTTTTCTAAATATTTTTTAATGATTTTCAATTCCTCTTGATTCAAGTGCCTGTATTGACCTTCTGCTAGGTCAGGGTCTAATAGGAAATCCCCGAACTGAACTCGTTTGAGGGCAGTGACCTTGACACCGACTGAGAGGAACATTTTCTTGACCTGGTGAAATTTTCCTTCCGATATGGTGATGGTGGCTCTACTGTGGCTAGGACTTGAGGCTAGAATTTCAAGCTGAGCTGGTTTACAGACAGTTCCATCAAGAAAGACTATTCCATCCTTGAACTCTTGGATATGGTTAGGAGTCAGTGGTCCATTGACCTCAACTTGATAATTTTTATCCACATGATACTGAGGGTGGAGGAGTTGAAAACCTAAAGGTCCATTATCCGTCAAGATGAGAAGTCCTGTCGTATCTCGATCTAGCCGACCAATAGCATAGAGCTGATTTGACTGAAGATGTTGAGGAAGTAAGTCCATGACTGTTGGGAGCTTCTTGTCTTTGTTTGCTGTCACGACACCATTTGGTTTGTGAAGCATGAGGTAAGTATGTTCATATCCTTGGATTTTTCTATCTTTGAAAATCAACTCTTGCAACCCTGTATCAACATTGTGTGCAAGGGAAGTAGCAGGGAGTCCATCAACTAAGATTTCTTTTTTGAGAAGAGCTTGTTTCATGGTTTTTCGACTGATTTTTTCCTGGGCCAATAAATTATTTAAACGCATACCAGCCTATCTTATCACAAGTCAGGATTTTTGAAAAGAAAAGAGAAGGAATGAATTTTCTTTTGAAAACATTTACACTTACTTGAGTTATGCCATTTGCTTAAAATTGTGGTATAATCGTTCAGTTAGAAAATAAATTTGAAATAAATAGAGGAAATCATGACAAAATTAAGAGAAGATATCCGTAATATCGCGATTATCGCCCACGTCGACCACGGGAAAACAACCCTCGTTGACGAATTATTAAAACAATCTGAAACTCTTGACGCACGTACAGAATTGGCTGAGCGTGCAATGGACTCAAACGATATCGAGAAAGAGCGTGGAATCACCATCCTTGCTAAAAATACAGCCGTTGCTTACAACGGAACTCGTATTAACATCATGGATACACCAGGACACGCGGACTTCGGTGGAGAAGTAGAACGTATCATGAAAATGGTTGACGGTGTTGTTTTGGTCGTAGATGCTTACGAAGGAACCATGCCACAGACTCGTTTCGTATTGAAAAAAGCCTTGGAACAAGACCTTGTACCGATCGTTGTAGTTAACAAAATCGATAAGCCATCAGCTCGTCCAGCAGAAGTAGTGGATGAAGTTTTGGAGCTTTTCATCGAACTTGGTGCAGATGATGATCAGCTTGACTTCCCAGTAGTCTATGCTTCAGCGATCAACGGAACATCTTCCTTGTCAGATGATCCAGCAGATCAAGAAAAGACCATGGCGCCAATCTTTGACACCATTATCGATCACATCCCAGCTCCAGTTGATAACTCAGATGAGCCGCTTCAATTCCAAGTGTCTCTTCTTGACTACAATGACTTCGTAGGACGTATCGGTATCGGACGTATCTTCCGTGGTACAGTAAAAGTTGGGGACCAAGTAACCCTTTCTAAACTAGATGGTACAACTAAAAACTTCCGTGTTACAAAACTCTTTGGTTTCTTTGGTTTGGAACGTCGTGAAATCCAAGAAGCTAAGGCTGGTGACTTGATTGCCGTATCAGGTATGGAAGACATTTTCGTTGGGGAAACAATCACTCCAACAGATGCAGTTGAAGCTCTTCCAGTTCTTCACATCGATGAACCAACTCTTCAAATGACTTTCTTGGTTAATAACTCACCATTTGCTGGTCGTGAAGGAAAATGGGTGACTTCTCGTAAGGTTGAAGAACGTCTTCAAGCTGAGTTGCAAACAGACGTATCTCTTCGTGTAGATCCAACAGACTCACCAGATAAATGGACGGTTTCAGGGCGTGGGGAATTGCACTTGTCAATCCTCATCGAGACTATGCGTCGTGAAGGTTACGAGCTTCAAGTATCTCGTCCAGAAGTTATCGTAAAAGAAATTGATGGTGTGAAGTGTGAGCCATTTGAGCGCGTGCAAATTGATACTCCAGAAGAATACCAAGGATCTGTTATCCAAAGCCTTTCTGAGCGTAAGGGTGAAATGTTGGATATGATTGCAACAGGTAATGGTCAAACTCGTTTGGTTTTCCTAGTTCCTGCGCGTGGTTTGATTGGATACTCAACTGAGTTCTTGTCAATGACTCGTGGTTATGGTATCATGAACCATACCTTCGACCAATACTTGCCATTGATTCCAGGTGAAATCGGTGGACGTCACCGTGGTGCCCTTGTTTCTATCGATACTGGTAAGGCAACAACATACTCAATCATGTCTATCGAAGAACGTGGAACCATCTTTGTTAACCCAGGTACTGAGGTTTACGAAGGAATGATCATCGGTGAAAACTCTCGTGAAAATGACTTGACTGTTAACATCACGAAAGCTAAACAAATGACCAACGTTCGTTCAGCTACTAAAGACCAAACAGCGGTTATCAAAACTCCTCGTATCTTGACGCTTGAAGAATCACTTGAGTTCTTGAACGATGATGAATACATGGAAGTAACACCTGAATCAATCCGTTTGCGTAAACAAATCTTGAATAAGGCAGAGCGCGAAAAAGCAAACAAAAAGAAAAAATCAGCTGAATAAGAGCTAGAAAGAGATAAAAATGGTCTATCTAATCATAGGGATTTTATTACTCTTACTTTATATCTTTGCGACTCCTCAAAGTATTAAGGGAACGGTCAACGTTGTTATTCTGGTTTTCGGATTGGTTGCTCTCTTGATTTTATTGATGCTGTCTACTCTACAAATCTTCCAACTTCCAGCAGAAATCTTTATTACATTGGGGATGCTAGCTCTTACCTACTTTAGTTTGAGAGATATCAGTCTCATGTCTATTCGAAAGAAGCGAGAAAACTAAATCTATTAATAACAAAAAAACTTCTATTAGCAACTGAGTTGCCGATAGAAGTTTTTATTTGTTACTGTTATTGTCAGAATAACGGTTGTAGAAATCGACTTTTATCTGGATAAAGTGTTCTAATTCACGGAAGAGTTGCAAGAGAGTCGCCCGTGTCTCAAACTCTTCTCTAGTTTTCGGAAGGCTACGATTGCGAAATACCTGTAGGTAGCTCTCGATATCATTCAATAAATCGTAGGCTGGATTAGTTTGACTCAGCTGACTAGCTGTCTTTGAAAAGAGCTGTGCGACAATAAGGCTCTCACTTGCGGCTAGTTGGCAAGTATTAATCTGTTGAGCCATATTTCTCAAGATACGAGTTTGCCTTTGTCGCATCTCAAAGTAATGAATATGATAATCTGTCTGATGAAAGAGATGATCAGAGTGGTCGAGGTAAACCAGTTTAAGCGCCTCCTCGAGCAGCTGGTCAAGTTCATTTACGAGTTGTGCTTGATTACGACCGTCTCCTCTTTTTAGATAGTAAGCTAGGCGTAGAAGGACATTTCTGAGTTTATCTTCAACAAGAATATGATAGCGTTGGATTTCTTTTTCACGCGAAGGCATATAGAGATTGACCAGCAGTGCAAAGCCAGTACCGATTAGAAATAGTAGTAGTTCGTTCACTAAAAGTTCTGGTGAGGTTGATTGCTGGATTAAGAGATGGCTGACCAAGACGCTACTAGGGGTAATCCCAATTTCCCAACCTAGTTTATAGGCCAGGGGAACATAGATTGCTAAGTACAGTCCAAAACTCCAGATGTGATATCCAGTCAGTTGGAATGCTATGACACCAACCAGTAGTGCAAGGAGAGTTGAAAAAAGGCGATCTCGAGCTAGTTTGATGGTGCTTCTTCGAGTGTCTGAAAGGCTCAAAATAGCAATGATACCAGCTGATACAGCAGATGATAAATCAAAAAAGTAGGCTAGTAAACAAGCAAAACAGGTTGCTAGGACTAGTTTCAAAGTACGTTGTGTGATAGACATAGAATACTTCCTTGAGATAAATGATTTAATATTTTAATGGTCGGTATGGTAAAAAAGTCTATTCCAATAGAATCATTAAGAAAATAATTAGTTCTTCTTGTAGTGGTTTGATTATAGTATAAATATGTTTTGAAATCAAGTCAATCTATTGATAATATTGGCAGAATGAATATTTGCCAAACTGGTTCAGATATCGTTTTGTGGTATAATAATTAGAAAGGAGTTTTACATGCAAGAATTTTTTAAAAGTTATTTTGATAAGCTAGATTTAACCTCAGTATTTGAGAATCTCTTGACAAAAGTGATTTCTCTTTTAATTTTATTTGTACTATTTTATATTGCTAAAAAGCTACTTCATACGACTGTTAAGAGAATTGTAAAACCATCGCTTAAATTTTCAAATCGGGACGCGGGAAGACAGAAGACAATTTCGCGTTTGCTTGAAAATGTCTTTAATTACATTCTCTATTTCTTCTTAGTCTACTGCATTTTATCTATCCTAGGCTTACCTGTATCAAGTCTTCTGGCAGGTGCTGGGATTGCTGGGGTTGCGATTGGTATGGGGGCACAAGGCTTCCTTTCAGATGTCATCAATGGTTTCTTTATTCTCTTTGAACGTCAGTTGGATGTGGGAGATGAGGTCGTTTTGACAAATGGTCCCATTACTGTATCGGGGAAAGTAGTTAGTGTTGGAATTCGAACTACTCAACTAAGAGGCGAAGACCAAGCTCTCCATTTTGTTCCTAACCGTAATATCACTGTAGTCAGCAATTTTTCAAGGAAAGAAGAGAACTGAAATTTTACCTCTTTTATGGTACAATAGAAAGAGTTTGATAAAGGAGAAACGATGTTTTTAGATGAGCAATTAGGAAATGGTTGTGTTTGGATCAATCTAGATGTAGAAAAAATTAAAAATCTTGAAGATTTATCTGAAATCTACGGATTGGATAAGGAAACCATCGAATATGCGCTGGATAAAAATGAACGTGCCCATATGGATTACAACCGTGAGAATGGGACTGTGACCTTTATCTACAATGTTCTGGACTTAGAAAAGGACAAGGATTACTATGAAGCCATTCCTATGACCTTTATCGTTGAAAAACAACGAATGATTACGATTAGTAACCATAAGAACGCTTATGTCATTGATCAAATGTTATCTTATCTGAATAGTCATGAGTCCCTTTCTATTTACAAATTTCTCTTTGCCGGTTTAGAGATTATTAGTAACGCTTATTATCCCGTCATTGAAGAAATGGATAAAAGTAAGGACGAAATTAGTGCCTTGCTACGTCAAACCACAACAAAGAAAAATCTTTTCGCCCTCTCTGACTTGGAGACTGGTATGGTTTACTTGACAGCAGCGGCAAAACAAAATCGACTTTTATTGGAACATATCCAAGGTCATGCTCTTTATCGGAGATTTAACGATGTCGAACGAGAGCAGTTTGATGATGCGATGATTGAAGCCCATCAGTTGGTGTCTATGACAGATTTGATTTCTCAAGTCTTGCAACAACTCTCCGCTTCTTACAACAACATCCTAAACAATAACCTGAATGATAGTTTGACAATTTTGACCATTATCTCCGTCTTACTAGCAGTACTTGCGGTTATTACAGGTTTCTTCGGAATGAATGTTCCTCTACCATTTACAGAAGAGCCAAATGCTTGGATTTATATCTTAATGGCTAGCTTGATTTTATGGGCAGCCTTATCTCAATGGCTGAAGAAAATTACTAGGAAATAAAAGAGAAGGAGCCAGAATGGCGATTGAACATTACATGCCAGATTTTGCTGTGGAAGCAGTATATGATTTGACAGTAGAAAGCCTGCAAAAACAGGGAATAAAAGCTGTTTTGGTAGATTTAGATAACACTCTCATTGCTTGGAATAACCCTGACGGGACTCCAGAGATGAAACGATGGTTGCATGATCTTCGTGATGCAGGGATTCGCATTATCGTAGTCTCAAACAATTCTAAGAAACGTGTTCAACGAGCAGTTGAAAAATTTGGAATTGATTATGTTTACTGGGCTTTGAAGCCTTTTACTTTCGGGATTGATCGAGCGATGAAAGAATTCCACTATGAGAAAAACGAAGTGGTCATGGTTGGGGATCAGCTCATGACAGATATTCGTGCAGCTCACCGTGCAGGAATTCGTTCGATTTTGGTCAAACCCTTGGTCCGGCACGATTCCATCAAAACGCAAATCAACCGAGCTCGTGAACGTCGTGTTATGAAGCAAATCACTGAGAAGTACGGACCTATTACTTATAAAAAAGGAATTTAACTATGGAAGAAATTCTCTGTATTGGTTGTGGAGCAACCATTCAGACGGAAGATAAGACTGGTTTGGGTTTTACCCCTCAGTCAGCATTGGAAAAAGGTTTGGAAACTGGAGAAGTTTATTGCCAGCGTTGTTTCCGTCTCCGTCACTATAATGAAATTACAGATGTGCAGTTGACAGATGATGATTTCCTCAAACTCTTGCACGAGGTAGGAGATAGTGATGCCTTGGTGGTCAATGTCATTGATATTTTTGACTTTAATGGCTCTGTTATCCCAGGTTTGCCACGCTTTGTCTCAGGTAATGATGTGCTCTTGGTTGGAAATAAAAAAGACATCTTGCCTAAGTCTGTTAAGGACAGCAAGGTAACCCACTGGCTGATGGAGCGCGCTCACGAAGAAGGTCTTCGTCCTGTGGATGTTGTCCTGACTTCAGCACAAAACAAGCACGCTATTAGAGAAGTAATCGACAAGATTGAGCAATACCGTAAGGGACGTGACGTCTATGTAGTTGGGGTGACTAATGTCGGTAAATCAACTCTTATCAATGCCATTATCCAGGAAATTACGGGTGACCAGAACGTCATCACAACTTCACGCTTCCCAGGGACAACTCTAGATAAGATCGAGATTCCGCTTGATGACGGTTCTTATATCTACGATACACCTGGAATTATCCACCGCCACCAGATGGCTCACTACTTGACGGCTAAAAATCTCAAGTATGTCAGTCCTAAAAAGGAAATCAAACCAAAAACCTATCAGCTAAACCCTGAACAAACTCTGTTTTTAGGTGGATTGGGACGCTTTGACTTTATTGCAGGAGAAAAGCAAGGTTTCACAGCTTTCTTTGACAATGAACTCAAACTTCACCGCACCAAGCTAGAAGGAGCCAGTGCCTTTTACGAAAAGCACCTGGGAACCCTTCTCACACCGCCAAATAGCAAGGAAAAAGAAGATTTTCCAAAACTGCTCCAACATGTCTTTACTATCAAGGACAAGACAGACCTAGTTATCTCAGGACTAGGCTGGATTCGTATAACAGGAACTGCTAAAGTCGCCGTCTGGGCACCAGAAGGCGTCGTAGTCGTCACACGAAAAGCAATTATTTAAACACAGAAAGGAAAGAGTTATCTTTATAAATGCGAGCATTGCGAGCCCATAACGAATACTTTTCGCCGTGGTGGCAGTTGGTACAAGAAATTGTACCAACAACGGAAAATCTGAGACCTTAGGCTCAAATTTTAGTCATGAAAGTCCGAAGGACTTTGCTGACGTCCGTCACCACTTCAGAAAAGTATAAAAAGAAACTCTTTTAAATGAAATATGTCATTAACATCAAAACAACGTGCCTTCCTCAACAGCCAGGCACATACCCTCAAACCCATCATCCAAATCGGGAAAAATGGTCTCAACGACCAAATCAAAACAAGTGTTCGTCAGGCACTCGATGCCCGTGAATTGATCAAGGTTACTCTCTTGCAAAACACAGATGAGAATATCCACGAAGTAGCTGAAATCTTGGAAGAAGAAATCGGTGTGGATACAGTTCAAAAAATCGGACGCATCTTGATTTTGTATAAACAATCAAGCAAGAAAGAAAATCGCAAGATTTCTAAAAAAGTCAAAGAAATCTAAGAACGATACTCCCAAGACTGTTTTTACAGAAGAGTAAAGGAGATTAACCTATGGCAATCGAATTATTAACTCCCTTTACAAAAGTGGAGTTAGAGCCAGAAATCAAGGATAAAAAACGGAAACAAGTCGGTATTTTGGGTGGAAATTTTAACCCTGTTCACAATGCCCATCTGATTGTTGCAGATCAAGTGCGCCAACAGTTGGGATTGGATCAGGTTCTGCTCATGCCCGAATACCAACCACCTCACGTAGATAAAAAGGAAACCATTCCTGAACACCATCGCCTCAAGATGTTAGAATTGGCGATTGATGGGGTTGAGGGTCTAGCTATTGAGACCATCGAGCTAGAGCGTAAGGGGATTTCTTACACCTACGACACCATGAAGCTTCTAACAGAGAAGAATCCAGATACAGATTACTATTTCATTATCGGTGCAGATATGGTGGACTATCTGCCTAAATGGTACCGAATTGATGAGTTGGTGGAACTAGTTCAGTTTGTAGGGGTTCAACGTCCACGTTACAAGGCAGGGACTTCTTATCCAGTTATCTGGGTGGATGTACCTCTCATGGATATTTCATCCAGCATGGTGCGTGATTTCATTGCCCAAGGACGCACACCTAACTTTCTCCTACCTAAGCTAGTGCTAGACTATATCGAGAAAGAAGGACTTTATTGATGGCATACCAGGACTATATCAACTGTTCCCGTGAGGAATTATTGAAAAAAATGGCAGAGCTTCTACCTGAGAAGCGTTTGACCCATTGTTTGGGTGTAGAGCGCGCAGCCATTGAACTTGCAGAACGATTCGGAGTGGATGCCGAGAAAGCAGGTCTAGCAGGTCTCCTTCATGACTATGCTAAAAAGTTGTCAGACCAGGAATTTCTAGACTTGATTGACCGTTATCAGCTAGATTCTGACCTCAAAAACTGGGGCAATAATGTCTGGCATGGTATGGTCGGTATTTACAAAATTCAGGAAGATTTGGATTTACAAGATCCTGAAATCCTACGAGCTATTGAAATTCATACAGTAGGAGCGATTCAGATGACGGACCTTGACAAGGTTATCTACGTCGCAGACTATATCGAGCACAATCGTGCCTTTCCAGGAGTGGATGAGGCGCGTGAAATTGCTGAACTATCGCTAAATAAGGCGGTGGCCTACGAGACAGCTCACACAGTAGAGCATTTAGCTCACCAGGGATTTCCCATCTATCCCCAAACCCTTGAAACCTATAACGCCTATGTGCACTATTTGAAAGAGGACTAAATGAACGAAAAAGAATTATTAGAACTAGTCGTGAAAGCGGCTGATGAGAAACGCGCGGAGGATATCCTCGCGCTTGACGTACAAGAATTGACCAGTGTGACAGACTATTTTGTTATCACTAGCTCAATGAATAGCCGTCAGTTGGATGCTATCGCTGACAATATTCGTGAAAAAGTAGCGGAAGCAGGCTTTAAAGGCAGTCATGTCGAAGGTGATGCAGCTGGAGGCTGGGTCTTGCTAGACCTTGGCAGTGTCGTTGTGCATATCTTCTCAGAAGAAATGCGTGCCCACTATAACCTAGAAAAACTATGGCATGAGGCAAGTGCTGTCGATCTTTCAACAGCCCTAGCTTAAGCAGGTAAACTCAGTTGGCAGCAACTGAGTTTTGTTGATTAAATTGAAATTCTATGGAAAGAAAGGATAGGGCCTTGTGTTTAGTTGGTCTCTTAATTGAACACGAGCTAAAAGCTGCGAGAAAAAGATAAACTTCCTTTGTATCTGACGATACAGCAGAAAGTTTCCTATTTTCTCCTTGCTTTTAACGCTCTTTGT
This sequence comes from Streptococcus sp. V728, assembly GCF_052077995.1. Lineage (NCBI taxonomy): Bacteria > Bacillati > Bacillota > Bacilli > Lactobacillales > Streptococcaceae > Streptococcus > Streptococcus sp. V728. The sequence continues at coordinate 49,904 of NZ_JBQJJH010000001.1, forward strand.
ATCTTAATTATGGCTACTTATGAAACTTTTGCGGCTGTTTACGATGCAGTCATGGATGATAGTTTATATGACAAATGGACGGACTTTTCCCTCCGTCATCTGCCTAAGACTAAGGAGAGAAAGAGACTCTTGGAATTGGCTTGTGGGACAGGGATTCAGTCTGTGCGCTTTTCTCAAGCTGGCTTTGATGTGACTGGGCTTGATTTGAGTGCGGATATGTTGAAGATTGCCGAAAAGAGAGCAGCTTCAGCCAAGCAAAAGATTGATTTTATTGAAGGCAATATGCTGGATTTATCCAAGGCTGGTAAATACGACTTTGTGACTTGTTATTCGGACTCTATCTGCTATATGCAGGACGAGGTGGAAGTAGGGGATGTCTTTAAAGAAGTTTATGATGCTCTTAATGAGGACGGAGTCTTTATCTTTGATGTGCATTCGACCTACCAGACTGATGAGGTTTTCCCAGGTTATTCTTATCATGAAAATGCGGAAGATTTTGCCATGCTCTGGGATACCTATGAGGATGCAGCACCACATTCTATCGTCCATGAGTTGACTTTCTTTGTCAAGGAAGCAGACGGTTCCTTTAGTCGTCATGATGAAGTGCATGAGGAGCGCACTTACGAGGTCTTAACCTATGATATTCTGCTGGAGCAGGCTGGTTTCAAGTCTTTTAAACTCTTTGCGGACTTTGAAGACAAGGAGCCAACAGAGACTAGTACCCGTTGGTTTTTCGTCGCACAGAAGTAGGAGATTACCATGACCATTACAGGTATTATCGCAGAGTTCAATCCTTTTCATAATGGCCACAAATACCTGCTGGATCAGGTGGAAGGACTGAAAATCGTTGCTATGTCTGGGAATTTTGTTCAACGTGGCGAACCTGCTATTGTGGACAAGTGGACGCGGGCTCAAATGGCACTAGAGAATGGGGCGGATTTAGTTGTAGAATTGCCCTTTTTAGTCAGTGTCCAAGCGGCGGACTTTTTTGGTCAAGGTGCAGTGGCTATCTTGGCTCGTTTGGGGATTGATACCCTAGCCTTTGGGACAGAAGAAGTTCTGGATTACCAGCAAATTGCTAACCTATATGCAGAACGTGGTCGAGAGATGGAATTCTTCATGGAAAACTTATCGGATTCTCTTTCTTACCCTCAGAAAACCCAAGCCATGTGGAAGGAATTTGCAGACCTTGATTTTTCAGGTGATACGCCCAATCATGTCCTTGCTCTTGCCTATGCCAAAGCGGTAGCAGGGCGAAACATCAGTCTTCATCCAAATCAACGTCAGGGAGCAGGTTACCATTCTGTGGACAAGGATGTGGACTTTGCCTCAGCGACAGCTCTTCGTCAGCACCAAAATGACCAAGATTTTTTAGAACGCTTTATGCCATCTGCTAAACTTTTTGAAAATGCTAGTAAGGTAAACTGGGAAGATTATTATCCTTTGCTTCGCTACCAAATCTTATCAAATCCTGACCTAACTACTATTTATCAGGTTAATCAAGAAATGGCCGTGCGTATCAAGGGTGCCATAAAGACAGCCCAGTCTGTGGAAGAATTAGTCGAGGCAGTTTCCACTAAACGGTACACAAAAGCGCGTGTGCGACGCCTCTTGACTTATATCTTGGTACAAGCCAGAGAAAGTGCCTTGCCAGAAGCCATTCATATCCTTGGATTTACCGAAAAAGGCAGGCAACATCTCAAGTATTTGAAAGAGCAGGTCCATCTAGTTAGCCGAATAGGCAAAGAGCCCTGGGATGCCATGACTCAAAAGGCAGACCAGATTTACCAACTAGGACATCCAAGTATTGCAGAACAAAATTTTGGCAGAGTGCCAATCAGAATCGAAACAAACTAAGTCTACTGAACAGTAGGCTTTTTACTTATTTTTTTGTAAAAAATTCTATAAAAAATTTAGTTCGCTAAAGAAGCCTATTTTACTAGGGAAAACAACAATTTCAACTCAAAAAATGACCAAATCATCTTCCATTTAAGGTTTGTTAAAAATAGTTTTTTGTGGTAAAATGTATAGGAATGCATGTCATTCGGATAAACAAATAAATTGAGGTAAAAACATGGAAATTATGACAATTGTTATAGTTGTTTTTGCCGTCATCATTGGTTTAGTCATTGGATATGTCAGCATCTCAGTCAAGATGAAATCATCACAAGAGGCTGCAGAGTTGATGCTTTTAAATGCTGAACAAGAAGCAACTAATTTACGAGGACAAGCTGAACGCGAAGCGGATTTATTACTCAATGAAGCTAAAAGCGAAAGCAAATCCCTTAAAAAAGAAGCACTATTGGAGGCTAAAGAGGAAGCCAGAAAATACCGCGAAGAAGTGGACGCTGAATTTAAGTCAGAGCGTCAAGAACTCAAGCAAATCGAAAGTCGTTTGACGGAGAGAGCTACGAGCCTTGACCGTAAAGACGATAATTTGACGAACAAAGAAAAAACACTTGAACAAAAAGAACAAAGTATTTCTGATAGAGCAAAAAACCTTGATGCACGTGAAGAGCAACTAGAGGAAATTGAAAAGCAAAAGCAAGCTGAACTTGAGCGTGTCGGAAGTCTGACTCAGTCAGAGGCAAAAGACATTATCTTAGCTCAAACAGAGGAAGACTTGAGCAAGGAAATTGCTAGCCGTATTCGTGAGGCTGAGCAAGAAGTTAAGGAACGTTCTGATAAACTTGCTAAGGATATTTTGTCCCAAGCCATGCAGAGAATTGCTGGTGAGTATGTAGCTGAGTCTACCAACTCAACAGTTCATCTGCCTGATGATACCATGAAAGGTCGTATCATTGGTCGTGAAGGGCGTAACATCCGTACCTTTGAAAGTTTGACAGGGGTTGATGTCATCATTGATGATACGCCAGAAGTGGTAACCTTGTCAGGTTTTGATCCTATCCGCCGTGAGATTGCCCGTATGACGATGGAAACCTTGCTCAAGGATGGACGTATTCACCCAGCTCGCATCGAAGAGTTGGTTGAGAAAAACCGTCAAGAAATTGATAATCGTATTCGTGAATATGGTGAAGCAGCAGCCTATGAAATCGGTGCACCTAACCTTCACCCAGACTTGATGAAGATCATGGGTCGCTTACAGTTCCGTACTTCGTACGGACAAAATGTCTTGCGACACTCAATCGAAGTGGCTAAGTTGGCTGGTATCATGGCTAGCGAACTTGGTGAAAATGCAGCCCTTGCCCGTCGTGCAGGATTCCTCCACGATATCGGGAAAGCTATTGACCGTGAGGTAGAAGGCAGCCACGTTGAGATTGGTACAGAATTGGCTCGCAAGTACAAGGAGCATCCAGTTGTGATTAACACGATTGCTAGTCACCACGGAGATGTAGAACCGGAAAGTGTAATCGCAGTTATCGTTGCTGCGGCGGATGCTTTAAGTGCAGCCCGTCCAGGAGCTCGTAGCGAATCACTTGAAAGCTACATCAAACGTCTCCATGATTTAGAGGAAATCGCAAATAGCTTTGAAGGTGTTCAAAATAGCTTTGCCCTTCAAGCCGGTCGTGAAATCCGTATCATGGTGAACCCAGGTCAAATCAAGGACGACAAGGTAACAATCTTGGCTCATAAAGTTCGTGAGAAAATTGAAAGTAATCTCGATTACCCAGGAAATATCAAGGTGACCGTGATTCGTGAACTTCGTGCAGTTGATTATGCAAAATAAATAAGAAAGAGCAGTTGAAAAATTACTGCTTTTTTGTTACACTAGATAGAAAGATTGTAGTAAGCAGAAATGGCTTTATATAGTGAATTCTGATGAATTTTCAAGTCATTTCACAAACTATCCAAAGGAGACATCATGGCAGACCGTGGCTTACTAATCGTTTTTTCAGGCCCTTCGGGAGTTGGAAAAGGAACGGTTAGACGAGAAATTTTTGAGAGTTCTGAAAATCAATTCCAATATTCTGTATCTATGACAACACGGGCTCAACGTCCAGGTGAAGTAGACGGAGTTGACTATTTCTTCCGTACACGCGAAGAATTTGAAGAGTTGATTCGTCAAGGACAAATGTTAGAGTATGCAGAGTATGTAGGCAACTACTACGGTACTCCTCTGACCTATGTCAATGAAACCCTTGATAAGGGCATTGATGTTTTCCTTGAAATCGAAGTTCAGGGAGCTCTCCAGGTCAAGAAAAAAGTTCCAGATGCTGTCTTTATCTTTTTGACACCACCAGATTTGGAAGAATTGCAAGACCGTCTCGTTGGTCGTGGTACAGATAGCGCAGAAGTGATTGCACAGCGTATTGAAAAAGCCAAAGAAGAAATTGCTTTGATGCGTGAGTATGACTATGCTATTGTCAATGACCATATTCCTCTTGCTGCAGAACGTGTCAAACGTGTGATTGAAGCTGAACATTTCCGTGTGGATCGTGTTATCGGTCACTATCAGGATATGCTACCAAAGTCTCCGACTATTCGATAAACTATATAGAAAACAGGTACAAACAAATGATGCTTAAACCCTCTATTGATACCTTACTTGACAAGGTACCATCAAAATATTCACTCGTAATCTTGTTAGCAAAACGTGCTCACGAATTAGAAGCTGGAGCAACTCCAACACAAGAATTCAAATCTGTAAAATCTACGCTTCGTGCCTTGGAAGAGATTGAATCTGGGAATGTCATTATCCACCCAGATCCAGAAGGGAAGCGCGAAGCTGTTCGTCGTCGTATCGAAGAAGAAAGACGCTTGAAAGAAGAAGAAGAAAAGAAAATCAAAGAGCAAATCGCGAAAGAAAAAGAAGAAGGTGAAAAAATTTAAGGTTGGGGGGACTCAATCTTATTTTTTCTATTGCAAGAATACTCAATCAATTGAAACGATTTAAGAAGAGAAGGAGGTGAGGATATGGCTATTGCAAAAATCATTGTAGATGTTCCTTTGATGCAGACGGACCAACCCTATAGTTACAAGATTCCTGAAGAATTTAAAGATATGTTGGAAGTCGGCATGCGAGTCCACGTTCCATTTGGAAAGGCCAATCGCTTGATTCAAGGGATAGTACTTGAAATTGAACAAGAAAATGATGCGGAAGTGGCAGACGATGACTTGAAAGAGATTGCCGAAGTGCTGGACTTTTCTCCTGTCTTAACGGAGGAACAGCTCTGGTTAGCTGAAGAACTACGTAAGTCAGTATTCTCTTATAAAATTTCCATTCTTAAAGCTATGCTTCCTGGGTTTTTGAACTCTAGCTATGATAAGATCCTCTATCCTCTGGAAGGCTTGAGTCAGAAAGACAGAGACCGTTTGTTTGGATCGCAAGAGTCCTTAGCATTTTCATCTCTAGACTTAGAAAAGCAGGCTGAGATGATGCGATTGACTCGCAAAGGACTTTTGAAGTTAGAGTATCAGGCTATAGACCAGAAGAAGGTTAAAACACAGTCTTGGATTCAAGTGAATCTTGACACATTAGAAAAGCTAGAAATCTCAAATCGTGCCAAGAAGAAATTGGAACTGCGAGAATATTTATTAGCACATCCTGAAACAGTTCCTTTGGCTGATTTGTTAGAACATTACTCACGCGACCAAGTTAACTTCTTTGTAGAACAGGGTGCTTTAACGATCCTTCAAAAAGAAGTCCAACGTTCAGCTGCCTACTTTGAAGGAATTGAATCGAATCAAGCCCTAGAGTTAAATCCAGAACAAAAAGAAGCCTGTGAGGCAGTTGTTAGAGCGATTGGGAAAGAACATCCTCCATTTCTTCTACAAGGAATCACAGGAAGTGGGAAAACGGAGGTGTACTTGCAGATTATCCAAGGAGCCTTGGATATGGGGAAAACAGCTATCGTTTTAGTCCCAGAAATCTCTTTGACACCTCAAATGACAGAGCGTTTCATTGCTCGTTTTGGTGATAAAGTAGCCATTCTCCATTCAGGTTTGTCCAATGGTGAAAAGTACGACGAATGGCGCAAGGTGGAGCGAGGAGAAGCCCAGGTAGTTGTTGGTGCTAGGTCTGCCATTTTTGCACCTTTGAAAAATCTAGGGGTAATCATTATCGATGAGGAGCACGAGGCCAGCTACAAGCAAGACAGCAATCCTCGTTATCATGCTAGAGATGTGGCCATTTTAAGAGCTCAGTACAATCAAGCTGCTCTAGTCCTTGGTTCTGCAACACCGAGTCTAGAAAGCCGTGCGCGTGCTGGCAAGGGTGTTTATCAACATCTCCGCCTGACGCAAAGGGCCAATCCTTTAGCCAGTATTCCTGAAGTTCAAGTGATTGACTTTCGGGACTATATCGGGCAAAATGAAACATCTAACTTTACACCACCACTGATTGAGGCCATTCAAGATCGACTGGATAAAAAAGAGCAGGTTGTTCTCATGCTCAATCGCCGTGGTTATTCAAGTTTTGTCATGTGTCGAGAATGTGGAACCGTGGATACCTGTCCGAATTGTGATATTTCCTTGACTCTCCACATGGATACCAAAACTATGAACTGCCATTACTGTGGCTTTTCGAAAGAAATTCCTCATGTCTGTCCAAACTGTCAGAGTCGTAGCATTCGTTATTACGGGACAGGGACTCAAAAGGCCTATGATGAGCTAGCAGAACTCTTTCCAGAGGCACGCATTCTACGCATGGATGTAGATACAACTCGCAAAAAAGGTAGCCACCAAGCTTTACTTGAGCAGTTTGGCAATGGTGAAGCGGACATATTGCTAGGAACCCAGATGATTGCCAAGGGCTTGGATTTTCCAAATGTAACCTTGGTTGGTGTTCTCAATGCGGATACAGCCTTGAATCTGCCTGACTTTCGTTCTTCTGAGAGGACTTTCCAACTCTTGACCCAGGTAGCCGGTCGTGCAGGTCGCGCTGAAAAAGCAGGTCAGGTCTTGATTCAGTCCTATAATCCTAATCATTATGCCATTCGTTTTGCCAAGGATCAGGATTATGAAGGTTTCTATGCCTATGAAATGGGCATCAGACGTCAACTTGGCTATCCACCTTATTATTTCACTATTGGGATTACCTTGTCTCATAAGAAAGAAGAAGAGGTTCTTAGAAGAGCTTATGAGGTCATGGAAATTTTGCGGTCAGGTTTGTCGGATGCTAGTATCATCCTTGGTCCAACGCCTAAACCTATCGCTCGTACTCATAATCTTTATCACTACCAAATACTGATTAAATACCGTTTAGAAGATGAGTTGGCCTCGACTCTTAATCAGGTCTTGGCCCTAACTCAAGAACGTGAAAATAGTGAGCTTCGTCTCAGTATTGATCACGAACCGCAGCAATTTTTGTAAAAAGGAGAAAAGATGACAAAACTAATCTTTATGGGAACGCCCGATTTTTCAGCGACCGTTTTGAAGGGGCTTTTGTCAGATGATCGCTATGAAATCGTGGCCGTCGTGACTCAGCCAGATCGCGCGGTCGGTCGTAAAAAAGTCATCCAAGAAACCCCAGTAAAACAAGCAGCTAAAGAAGCAGGGCTTCCTATCTACCAACCAGAAAAATTATCAGGTAGTCCAGAAATGGAAGCTATCATGAATTTGGGTGCTGATGGAATTGTGACTGCAGCTTTTGGACAATTCCTCCCAAGTAAACTTCTTGATAGCATGGATTTTGCAGTCAATGTGCATGCTTCGCTCCTTCCTAAACACCGTGGTGGTGCTCCCATTCATTATGCCTTGATTCAAGGTGATAAGGAAGCAGGAGTGACCATTATGGAAATGGTCAAGGAAATGGATGCAGGAGATATGATTTCTCGTCGAAGCATTCCGATTACAGATGAGGACAATGTCGGAACCTTGTTTGAAAAATTGGCGATTGTTGGTCGTGATCTACTTTTGGATACTCTACCTGCTTATATTGCTGGTGAAATTCAGCCAGAACCACAAGATCCAAACCAGGTTACATTTTCTCCAAATATCAAACCTGAGGAAGAAAAGTTGGATTGGAACAAGACCAACCGTCAACTCTTTAACCAAATCCGTGGGATGAATCCATGGCCTGTTGCTCATACTTTCCTCAAGGGAGATCGTTTTAAGATTTATGAATCCCTGCCAGTAGAAGGGAAGGGAAATCCGGGTGAGATTCTTTCCATCGGAAAGAAAGAACTGATTGTCGCAACAGCAGAAGGAGCTTTATCACTCAAACAAGTTCAACCAGCAGGAAAACCTAAGATGGACATTGCTTCCTTCCTCAACGGTGTGGGACGAACTTTAGCAGTAGGAGAACGATTTGGTGACTAAAGTAGAAACGGCTAGAAGTTTAGCCTTAGAGGTGCTAGAAGACGTCTTTGTCAATCAAGCATACTCCAATATCGCCTTAAATAAACACCTCAAGGGAAGTCAACTGTCAGCAGCAGATAAGGGCTTGGTGACAGAGATTGTTTATGGGACTGTAACGCGAAAACTTACACTAGAGTGGTACGTTTCTCACTTTATCGAGGATAGAGACAAGCTAGACAGCTGGCTCTATGTTTTGCTTCTCATGAGCGTCTATCAACTTCAATACTTGGATAAGCTTCCTGATCATGCAGTGGTCCATGAAGCGGTAGAAATTGCAAAATCTCGTAAGAAAGGCAGTGAAAAACTAGTCAATGCTGTTCTGCGCCGTATCTTGCGTGAGGGTTTGCCAGATATTGCAAGTATCAAACGTAAAAATAAGCGTGATTCCATTGCTTACTCTCTTCCAGTTTGGTTGGTTTCTAAGCTCAAGGAAGAGTATGGAGAAGCGCGAGCTCAAGCGATTTTTGAAAGTCTATTAAAACGCAACAAAGCCAGTATTCGTGTGACTGATTTGAGTCGAAAAGAGGAAATTAAAACTTTACTTGATGCAAGTGATTCGATTCTGTCAGATGCTGGTCTGGTCAAGGAGCAGGGGCATTTTGCTAGTCATGACTTATTTGCTGAAGGGGCTATTACCATCCAGGATGAGTCTAGTCAGTTGGTTGCGCCTACACTAGATTTACAAGGAGATGAGCAGGTTTTAGATGCTTGTGCAGCTCCTGGTGGCAAGACAGCTCATATGGCTTCCTATCTAACTACGGGACAGGTGACGGCCCTGGATCTCTACGACCACAAACTCAATTTAATTCAAGAGAATGCAGAGCGCCTAGGTGTAGCAGATCGTGTGCAAACGCAAAAACTGGATGCTCGAAAAGTGCATGAGTTTTTTGGCAAGGATCAATTTGATAAGATTCTAGTCGATGCCCCTTGTTCAGGGATTGGACTCTTACGTCGAAAACCAGATATCAAATACAATAAAGACACTGCTGATTTCGCGTCATTACAGGAAATTCAGTTGGAAATATTAGGTAGTGTTTGTCAAACACTACGTAAAGGTGGTATAATAACTTATAGTACCTGCACTATTGTCTCTGAGGAGAACTTTCAAGTTGTTCAAGCATTTTTAGGAAGTCATCCAGAGTTCGAGCAGGTTAAACTAGAACACGAATGTAAGGATATCCTGAAAGATGGCTGCATCCTCATTACTCCAGAATTGTATGGAAGTGATGGATTCTTTATCAGCCAATTTCGTAAGATATCCGATTAGGGAGGAACTGACACAATGGAAATTTCATTATTAACAGATGTTGGTCAGAAACGTACAAATAATCAAGACTATGTTAATCTTTTTGTCAACCGTGCCGGTCGTACATTGATTATCTTAGCAGACGGGATGGGAGGACACCGAGCAGGGAATATTGCCAGTGAAATGGCAGTAACAGATTTAGGTGTAGCCTGGGTGGATACTCATATCGATACCGTAAATGAAGTTCGTGAATGGTTTGCAGAACATCTAGAAATCGAAAATCAAAAAATTTATCAAATGGGGCGTGATGATGCTTACAAGGGAATGGGAACAACTCTAGAAGCCCTTGCAATTATTGATAATCAAGCTATTTATGCCCACATTGGAGATTCTCGTATCGGTTTGATTCGTGGTGAAGAATACCATCAATTAACGAGTGATCATTCTTTGGTGAATGAATTGCTCAAGGCGGGTCAATTAACACCCGAAGAAGCTGAAGCACATCCACAAAAGAATATTATCACACAGTCAATCGGACAAAAAGATGAAATTCAACCTGATTTAGGAATTGTAAGCTTGGAACCGGGCGACTATATCGTTATGAACAGTGATGGTCTAACTAACATGATTTCAGGTAGCGAAATCTATGACATCATGACAAGTGATATCTCACTTGACGGCAAGGCGGCAACTTTAGTGCGTTTTGCAAACAATGCCGGAGGGCTTGATAACATTACTGTTGCTTTGATTGCGATTGAGGAGGAATCAGAATGATCCAGATCGGCAAGATATTTGCCGGACGATATCGGATTATCAAACAAATTGGCCGCGGAGGGATGGCAGATGTCTACCTGGCCAAAGATTTGATTCTGGATGGGGAAGAAGTTGCTGTAAAGGTTTTAAGAACCAACTACCAGACTGACCCAATCGCTGTTGCGCGTTTTCAGCGTGAAGCGCGTGCGATGGCAGATCTAGATCATCCTCATATCGTTCGAATTACAGATATCGGTGAAGAAGATGGTCAACAGTACTTAGCTATGGAATATGTAGCTGGTCTTGACCTCAAACGCTATATCAAAGAACACTATCCTCTATCAAACGAGGAAGCAGTTCGTATCATGGGACAGATTCTCTTGGCTATGCGTTTGGCGCATGCAAAGGGGATTGTTCACCGTGATTTGAAACCTCAAAATATTCTCTTGACTCCTGATGGTACTGCGAAAGTTACAGACTTTGGGATTGCAGTAGCCTTCGCAGAAACCAGTTTGACACAGACCAACTCTATGTTGGGTTCTGTCCACTATCTATCACCTGAGCAGGCGCGTGGTTCTAAGGCAACTATTCAGAGTGATATTTATGCGATGGGAATTATTTTCTTTGAAATGTTGACCGGTCATATTCCATATGATGGAGATAGTGCTGTTACGATTGCACTTCAGCATTTCCAAAAACCACTTCCTTCAGTCATCGCAGAAAATCCATCGGTGCCACAATCATTGGAAAATGTGGTCATTAAAGCGACAGCTAAAAAATTAACAGACCGTTATCAAACAGTTTCTGAGATGTATGTTGACTTGTTGAGTAGTCTTTCATACAATCGTCGCAATGAACCAAAGCTAGTATTTGACGATACAAGTAAGGTTGATACTAAAACCTTACCAAAGATGTCCCAATCTACTCTGACTGCGATTCCTAAAGTTCAACCGAAGGAAGAAAATCCTCAGACTAAAAAGCCAAATAAAAAGGTAGCAAGTAAAGAAACTGCTCCAAAACCAGTCAAGAAACGCCGTTTCAAAGCAAGATATTTGGTGCTTTTAGCTAGCTTTATACTTGTTTTGGCTTCCCTTTTCTGGATTGTATCGAAAACACCAGCTACTGTTGAAATTCCAAAAGTTGCAGGTCAAACTGTAGCTGAAGCTAAGGAAAACCTGAAAAAAGCGAATTTTGAGATTGGTGAGGAGAAGAGCGAAGCTAGTGATACTGTAGAAGAAGGTCGAGTTATCCGAACAGATCCAGATGCTGGCTCAGCACGAAAAGAAGGAACAAAAGTTAATCTTATTATCTCTTCAGGTCAACAATCCTTCAAGATTGGAAATTATGTTGGTCGTAAATCAACAGATGTTATAGCAGAATTGAAAGGGAAAAAGGTTCCTGAAAATCTCATCAAGGTTGTTGAAGAAGAATCAAATGAAACAGAGGCAGGTCTCGTTATGAAACAAAGCTTGCCAGAAGGAACTACATATGATCTTAGTAAGGCAACAGAAATAGTCTTGACTGTAGCTAAAAAGGTAACTAGTGTTTCAATGCCAAGTTATATTGGTTCTAGTCTTGAATTCACCAAGAATAACTTGATTCAGATAGTCGGTGTCAAAGAAGCCAATATTGAAGTGGTAGAGGTTTCTACAGCTCTAGAAGGAACTGCCGAGGGTACAGTTGTTAACCAAAGTCCAAAACCAGGTGAAAGTGTAGATTTGAATACAACTCGTATCAAGATTTCTATCTATAAACCGAAAACAACTACAACAACAAATCCTACAATAAGCAATCCTAGTCGTGCAGAAACATCTCCACAGATTAGAGAACCACAAACAAATCAAACAACTACGTCTCCAAATCTGTCCGATGGGCATCGAGGAGATAACTGATCAATCTTTGTCACAGTTTTTGTGACAAAGATTTTTTTTCCTTCAAATTTATGATAAAATAGAAAGGAGTTTTAAAAGGAGGGGAACATGGACGAAGTCAAACAACTGAATGCAGTGATCGATGTCATTATGTTAGCAGGTACGATACTGCTTCGAAATGGATCTGAGATTTATCGTGTTGAAGATACCATGATTCGGATTGCTCATTCACAGGGCATTATGGATTGTAATGTTTTAGCCATGCCTGCAGCCATTTTTTTCTCCATTGAAAATACAAATATCTCTCGCATGAAGCGAGTAACATCTTCAGCTTATAATATTGAGAAGGTTTGTGATGTCAACCAGATTTCGCGCCAGATCGTATCGGGACAGCTTGATTTGGAAACGGCTTTTATGCAACTAAAGGAATTAAATACTAAGGCCTCTCCCTACACCAATGTTCAACTGACTGCTGCAGCTACCCTCAGTGCTCCCTTCTTCTCTATTATGTTTGGTGGGAATGTCTACGATGCCATCGGAGCAGGAGTGGCAACTTTATTTGCCTTTACTTTCTCTCTCTATGTAGAGAAGTTTATTCGTATTCCTTTTATGACAGCTTTTGCAGGTGCTCTTGTTTTTGGCTTGATTGCACAATTTTGGGCGCGCTATTCTGGATTGCCTTCTACAGCTGATTTGGTCATTGCAGGTGCGGTCATGCCATTTGTACCAGGAATTGCCCTGACTAATGCTGTTAGAGATATTATGACCAATCACATTAACTCTGGTATGAGCAAGATGTTTGAATCCTTGCTTGTTACCCTTGCCTTAGGGGCAGGCACCTCTGTCGCCCTCGTACTCATGAACTAATATGACTGTAACAACATTTTTATTGCAGGCTCTAGCTAGTCTGCTAGCAATTATCACTTTTTTAATCGTTTTAAACGTCCAACGTTCCATGCTGATTCCTGGTGGAGTTTTGGGAATGTCAATCTGGCTCCTCTATCTAATACTCAAGGAGCCAACTAATGTCATTTTAGCAACCTTTATTGCTGCGGTAATTGGTTCTTGTATCAGCCAGATTATGAGCATTATCTACAAAACACCAGCCGTTGTTTTTGCTTTAGCCATCTTAGCTCCACTAGTTCCAGGTTACCTGTCCTATCGAACAACTTCCTTCTTTGTGACAGGTGACTACGGTCATGCCATTTCTAGTGCCATGTTAGTCATGATGTTGGCTCTCGTTATTTCCATTGGAATGGCCAGTGGAACAGTTTTGTTGAAATTGTATCATTATCTCAAAAAGAATCGAGCTAGCTAAGACTCGATTTTTTATGGCTCTTCAGTTCAGTTTGTTAGAGTATCCTAAAATGAGATAAACTTTTAAAAAAGAACTTGATTTGGGGAATCAAGTCTTTTTTCGCTCATTTGATCTCAATTATGATAAAATAGAGATGAACGAATTTTTATAATGAATGATAAAAATAGAGGTAAATATGAAAATCGGTATTGATAAGATTGGTTTTGCAACCAGTCAATACGTTTTGAAATTACAAGATTTAGCAGAAACTCGAGGGATTGATTCTGAAAAATTGAGTAAAGGACTCCTTTTAAAAGAATTGAGTATCGCTCCTTTAACAGAGGATATTGTTACCTTGGCTGCTAGTGCAGGAAATTCTATCCTGACTGAAGAAGATAAGCAAGAGATTGATATGGTTATCGTAGCGACAGAGTCTGGGATTGACCAGAGTAAAGCTGCAGCAGTCTTTGTACACGGTTTGTTAGGAATCCAACCTTTTGCTCGTAGTTTTGAAATCAAGGAAGCTTGCTATGGTGCAACAGCGGCCCTTCACTATGCTAAGTTACATGTAGAAAATTCTCCTAAATCCAAGGTTTTAGTGCTGGCTAGCGATATTGCAAGATATGGTGTCGAAACTCCTGGAGAACCAACTCAAGGTGCAGGATGTGTTGCTATGTTGATTAGCCAAAATCCACGTGTGATGATTTTCAACAATGATAACGTTGCACAAACTCGTGACATCATGGACTTTTGGCGTCCAAACTATTCGACAACACCATTTGTAAATGGGGTTTACTCAACGCAACAATATCTTGATAGTTTAAAAACGACTTGGGAAGAGTATCAAAAGCGTTATGACTGTAACTTGGACGATTTTAAGGCTGTATGTTTCCATTTGCCTTATCCGAAGCTAGCTCTCAAGGGTTTGAAGAAAATTCTCGACAAATCCTTGCCTCAAGAGAAGAAGGACTTGCTTCAAAAGCACTTTGATGAATCTATTATTTATAGCCAAAAAGTTGGGAACATTTATACAGGTTCACTCTTCTTAGGTCTCTTGTCTCTTCTTGAAAATTCTGATAGCCTGAAAGCTGGAGATAAGATTGCCCTCTACAGCTATGGTAGTGGTGCTGTATCTGAGTTCTTTAGTGTAGAATTGGTTGAAGGCTATGAAAAACAATTGCAGCATAATCGCTTAGAGTTGCTAGACCAACGTCAAGCTTTGAGTGTTGCTGACTATGAACGAATGTTCTTTGAAGAAGCGAAATTGGATGAGTCTGGATCTGCAACGATGTCAGGTTATGAAGGGCAAGACTATGCCCTTGTTGAGATTGTAGACCACCAACGTCGCTACAGCAAGGTTGAAAAATAATGAAAAAAAATTGGAATGGATTTGCTAAAAAATCAATTCAAGAGCGTCTAGAGTTCGTTAAGTCTCAGGCGCTTACTTCTATCGAAGCCCAAGAAAGTCTTGAACAGAATGAAAATCTCAGTCTAGCAGTAGCTAACCAATTGAGTGAAAATGTGGTAGGAACCTTCTCACTTCCATACTCAATCGTTCCAGAAGTTCTGGTAAATGGTCAAGAATACACAGTTCCCTATGTGACCGAAGAGCCATCTGTTGTTGCTGCAGCTAGTTTTGCTAGTAAGATTATCAAACGTGCGGGTGGTTTTACTGCTCAGGTTCATCAACGCCAAATGATTGGTCAGGTAGCTCTTTATCAGGTTCCAGATAGGGATAAAGCTTGTCGGGCTATTCTGAGTCAAAAAGCAGAGCTACTCGAACAAGCAAACCAAGCCTATCCCTCCATTGTCAAACGGGGTGGTGGTGCTCGTGATTTAAAGGTTGAGAAAATTTCTGGTGAGACGGACTTTTTAGTAGTTTATCTCCATGTAGATACTCAGGAAGCCATGGGCGCCAATATGCTCAATACCATGCTTGAAGCTTTAAAACCTAGTCTAGAGGCTATTAGTCAAGGACAAAGCTTAATGGGGATCCTATCCAACTATGCCACAGATTCGTTAGTAACAGCAACTTGTCGGATTGCCTTTCGTTATTTGAGTCGCCAGAAGGATGAAGCGCGTGAACTGTCAGAAAAAATGGTATTAGCCAGTCAGTTTGCCCAAGCAGATCCTTATCGAGCAGCCACTCATAACAAGGGTATCTTTAATGGGATTGATGCTCTCTTGATTGCTACTGGAAATGATTGGCGTGCTATTGAAGCGGGAGCGCATGCCTATGCGAGCCATGATGGCGCCTATCGAGGTCTCAGTCGTTGGACTATGGATTTGAAAACAGAAGAGCTTATTGGAGAGATGACCATGCCGATGCCGGTTGCTACCAAGGGTGGATCAATTGGTCTCAATCCTCGAGTCGTGCTCAGCCATGAGTTGCTAGGTCATCCATCTGCCAAAGAATTGGCTCAAATTATCGTTTCGATTGGTCTTGCACAAAATTTTGCAGCCCTTAAGGCTTTGGTCAGTACAGGTATTCAGCATGGACACATGAAACTTCAGGCAAAATCGTTAGCGCTTTTAGCAGGTGCGACTGAGGCAGAAGTACCCAAGTTAGTAGAAAACTTGATTGCTGAAAAAACTTTTAATCTAGAAAAAGCACAGACTCTTTTGAAAAAATTAAGATCATAAGAAAAACTCAGACGAAACTAGTCTGAGTTTTTTGTTTATACTCAATGAAAATCAATGAACAAACTAGGAAGCTAGCCGCAGGTTGCTCAAAACACTGTTTTGAGGTTGTAGATGGAAGCTGACGTGGTTTGAAGAGATTTTCGAAGAGTATTAAATACTTTTACCTGGTAAGAGACTAACTGGTAAGAAATAACCAGTCGTGGCAACTTCTTTCCCCTCGATTTTTTGGAGTAGTAAATCAACTGTCAGGCGAGCAATTTCTTCCAAGGGTTGTTTAATGGTAGTAAGGTGAGGATAGAAATTCTCGATAAAATAAGTTCCGTCGTATCCAATAACCTTAAGTTGTTCTGGAACAGAAATACCAAGTTCCTGAGCAATCTTCATCACCAAGATGGCTGTCAAATCATCCGATGCGAAAATAGCATCTGGTTTTTGTTTGGTTAGGATAGTTTTGATTTCCATTTCCTTGCGGAGGGGTGAAAAGTCACTGGAAATATTGATGATGGGAGCTTTTGGGAAGATAGAAGCAAAGCCTGCATGACGAAGTCCAGTTGGTGAGTTGGAGTTGTCATTACCTGTAATCATAATGACCGACTTGGCTCCAGTTTTCGCTAAAGTTTGAGCTGCAAGGACTCCACCAGCATAGTTATCAGAGGAAACGACAGGAATGTCCGGTGATAGGTTACGGTCAAAAGAGATGATTGGAGCCGTTACGCGATTGTAGTCTTCAATTCCCAAGTTATGACTACCAGAGATGATTCCATCCACTTGGTTGGCTTCTAGCATTTCAAGATACTCACGTTCTTTTTCCGAATCGTGCTCACTGTTGCAGATGATCGTCTTGTAGCCTTTTTTGAAGAGTTCGTGTTCCAATTTGTCAATTAACTCTGCATAGAAAACATGGCTGATTTTTGGGAAAATCAAACCGATTAACTTTGCTGATTTCCCTTGAAGACTTCGAGCTAAGTTATTGGGTTTATAGCCCAGCTCACGCATAGCATCATTAACCTTTTGAATGGTTTTTTCTGACAGATAGCCTTTTTTATTGATGACACGTGAAACAGTAGTAGGGCTGACGCCAGCTAATTTTGCGACATCAGTTAGTTTTGCGACCATATTCTAATTCGTAGTATGTTCCAGTTGGGTTTCCAGATTTAATCACGATTCCATTTTGGTTCTCATGTGGGAAGACACGACCAGAAAATACTTTTTCTCCTTTATTAATGAAAATTTCAAAGACTGAATTATCGATGAAGATATTTACGGTAGTAGTTTGGTTATCAATTGGACATGAGCGAGTAGTTCCAAATTCTTGAGCGTATTGCTCACCTGCCTGACTGCGGTCAACGGTTACTTGGCCATTGACAAGATCAAAGTTGATCGAGAGTCCTTTGCCGTCTTTATCAGCAAGAAGGATGATTTCACTTTGACTATTAGCCTCTAAGTTCAGTTCAAGTTCGTAGGTGTTCTTAGTTTCAGAACGATTTGAAAATTCCTTTTTTGAAGCACGGAGTTCCTTGATGGCTGCTACAGGATACTGATAGAGTTTGCCATCTTTAATGGTTAATTCTTTGACCAATGAGAAAGTTCCTTGGTGATCAAAGCGATCAGATGGATAAGACACATCTGGTAAACCAAGCCAACTTACTGCTAAGGCACGTCCATCAGGAGCGTTGAAGGCCTGAGTAGCATAGGCTTCGAAACCATAGTCTAGATTGTGTAGTTCAGACACATCTACCATACGTGCATTTTCAGGATCGAAGGAAGCACCAATTTTATACATATTTGGATAGATATTGTCATAGTCAAGAACCTTTTTATCCAAACCTTGTGGGCAGTAGAGAAGGACAGGTTGTTCTCCGACAAAGACAAGATTTGGGCACTCCATCATATAGGCAGTGCGGTCATTGTTGAAGTCCAAATCACCAACTTCTTGCCAGTTTGTATAATCATTATCGATAGCTTTGTAGAGACGGACGAATCCTTTTTTCTTTAAGTCTTGTCCACCAACGATTGCGTAGTATTGTCCTTTAAAGTTAAAAATCTGTGGATCGCGGAAGTGGTCAGTAGCATCAGCAGGCTGATCAATCAAGATTTTATCAATCTTTTTAATATTTCCATCCTTATCCATCAAGGCACCAATCTGATAAGGGTGGCGAACCCAGTTTTCATCACGGACATTTCCTGTATAGAATAGAAACAATTGATCACCAAACTGCATAGCAGATCCAGAGTAAGCACCGTGGCTATCAAGTGGAGTATCAGGTAAGATTTTTACACCTGTTTCAGTAAAGTGAACCAAGTCGTCACTTTCAAGCTGAACCCAAGATTTCAATCCATGAGCTGCACCAAAGGGGAAGTTTTGGTAAAAGACAACCCACTTGCCATCAAAGTAAGAAAAACCATTTGGGTCGTTAAGGAGCCCTTCCTTTGGTTCTATATGATAGCTGACATGCCATGGGGATTGTGCCATCTTTTCTTGGATTTCTTTTCTTTCTTCTTGAGTCCAATCTTCATAACGTCTGTAACGACGTTCAGTAGTCCATTCCATTTATATTCCCTCCATAAATTCTACTATCTTTATAGTAAACGTTTCCTTTTAAAAAAGCAAGTCTTTTATCATAAAATTAAGAAAAAAATGTCAAACGATTGACAGAAACAGATTGAAGGATTTTATGAAAATAAATGAAAAAATGAAAGAATTTGCAAAAAAATCTTTAAAAACATCACAATAATAGATAAAATATTGCTTGTTTTATTTCAAAAACATCAAAAACAATCAAAAAATTCAAAATGCTAAAATTTTTTCTGCAAAACGCTTGACATATTTTAAAAACATGATAGAATTATATGCGTAGGGCGGATAAAATCGCTTTCAAACATTTTACAAATTTTTTATAAGGAGATTTTTACAAATGACGAATACAGAAATTGCAAAAAAAGTCATCGAAGCCTTAGGTGGAAGTGAGAACGTTAACAGTGTTGCGCACTGTGCGACTCGCCTTCGCGTTATGGTTAAAGATGAAGCGAAAATTAACAAAGATGCTATCGAGAGCTTGGAAAAAGTTCAAGGTGCTTTCTTTAACTCAGGTCAATACCAAATCATCTTTGGTACTGGTACAGTAAACAAGATGTACGATGAAGTCGTAGCCCTTGGTTTGCCAACTTCAACAAAAGCTGAAATGAAAGCAGAAGCTGCTAAACAAGGAAATTGGTTCCAACGTGCCATCCGTACTTTCGGTGACGTCTTCGTTCCAATCATTCCAGTTATCGTAGCAACTGGTCTCTTCATGGGTGTTCGTGGTCTCTTGACTGCTCTTGGAATGACACTTCCAGAAGATGTGACAACTTATACTCAGATCTTGACAGACACTGCCTTTATTATCTTGCCAGGTTTGGTTGTTTGGTCAACTTTCCGTGTATTCGGTGGTAACCCAGCTGTTGGTATCGTTCTTGGTATGATGCTCGTTTCTGGTTCACTTCCAAATGCCTGGGCTGTTGCGTCTGGTGGTGAAGTAACTGCAATGCAGTTCTTCGGATTTATCCCAGTTGTAGGTTTGCAAGGTTCAGTTCTTCCAGCCTTCATCATCGGGGTTGTCGGAGCTAAGTTTGAAAAAGCAGTTCGTAAGGTTGTTCCAGATGTACTTGACCTCTTGGTAACACCGTTTGTAACACTCCTTGTAATGTCAATCCTTGGATTGTTTGTTATCGGACCAGTCTTCCACGTTGTTGAAAACTACATTCTCATTGGAACAAAAGCTATTCTTAACTTGCCATTCGGACTTGGTGGTTTCTTGATTGGTGGAGTTCACCAATTAATCGTCGTATCAGGTGTTCACCACATCTTCAACTTGCTTGAAGTTCAATTGCTTGCTGCTGACCATGTTAACCCATTCAACGCTATCATTACTGCAGCTATGACTGCTCAAGGTGCTGCGACAGTAGCCGTTGGTGTGAAAACTAAAAATCCTAAACTTAAAACACTTGCTTTCCCAGCTGCTCTTTCTGCCTTCCTAGGTATTACTGAGCCTGCTATCTTCGGGGTTAACTTGCGTTTCCGTAAGCCATTCTTCCTTTCATTGATTGCTGGTGCAATCGGTGGTGGATTGGCATCTATCCTTGGACTTGCTGGTACTGGTAATGGTATCACAATCATCCCTGGTACAATGCTTTACATTGGTAACGGACAACTTCTACAATACCTTCTTATGGTAGCTGTATCATTTGCACTTGGTTTCGCTCTTACTTACATGTTTGGTTATGAAGATGAAGTGGAAGAAGCTGCAGGTGCTATTACTGAAGCTGAAACTGACCGTTTAACAGAAGAAGCAGTAACTGGTAATCTTGTTGCACCTAGCGAAGGTGTCATCCAAACTCCAATCGTTGGTGATGTTGTTCCTCTTTCAAATGTGAATGACCCAGTATTCTCAAGTGGAGCTATGGGACAAGGTATCGCCGTGAAACCTAGCCAAGATGTTGTTTATGCACCAGCTGATGCTGAAGTAACAATCGTCTTCCCAACTGGCCATGCTTATGGATTGAGAACAGCTAACGGTGCTGAAATCTTAATTCACGTTGGTATCGACACTGTTTCAATGAACGGTGAAGGCTTCAACCATAAAGTTGCCCAAGGTGACAAGGTTAAAGCTGGAGATGTTCTTGGAACATTTGACTCAGCTAAGATTGCTGCTGCAGGTCTTGATAACACAACTATGGTTATCGTAACAAACACTGCAGACTTTGCTTCAGTAAATCCAGTTGCTTCTGGATCAGTTGCTAAGGGTGACGCAATCATCGAAGTTAAAGCTTAATAAATCAAAAAAACGAACAAATGTCATGTTTGTTCGTTTTTGCTTGAATGATTAAATTTACAGAGAAAAAACTAAAATATAGAGTAATTTTCCTTATGGGAATATGCTATAATAGAGAAAATAAATACAAGAGGTTTATCATGACAAAACTATACGGAAGTTTGGAAGCAGGCGGTACAAAATTTGTCTGTGCTGTCGGAGATGAAAACTATAATGTTGTAGAAAAGGTACAATTTCCTACAACAACACCTATTGAAACAATCGATAAAACCATTGAGTTCTTCTCAAAATTCGACAATCTTGCAGGACTTGCCATTGGTTCATTTGGTCCAATCGATATCGATAAAAATTCAAAAACTTACGGATTTATCACAACAACTCCAAAACCTAACTGGGCAAATGTAGACTTACTTGGTGCCCTTCGTCGCGCTCTAAACGTGCCTATGTATTTCACGACAGACGTAAACAGTTCTGCATACGGTGAAGTGGTTGCTCGTAATAATGCCGGCGGTCGTATCGAAAACTTGGTTTATTACACAATCGGTACAGGTATCGGTGCAGGTGTTATCCAACGTGGCGAGTTTATTGGCGGTGTTGGTCACCCTGAGATGGGTCATTATTATGTGGCTAGACACCCAATGGATATTGAAAAAGAATTTAAAGGTGTTTGTCCTTTCCATAATGGATGTTTGGAAGGTTATGCAGCTGGTCCAAGTTTGGAAGCTCGTACAGGTGTTCGTGGGGAAAACATTGAACTCAACAACTCTGTCTGGGATGTTCAAGCCTACTACATTGCTCAAGCTGCAGTGAATGCGACTGTAACTTTCCGTCCAGATGTCATCGTCTTTGGTGGTGGGGTTATGGCTCAACAACATATGCTTGACCGTGTGCGTGAGAAATTCACATCCTTGCTCAATGGTTACCTACCAGTTCCGGATGTGCGTGACTATATCGTGACTCCAGCTGTTGCTGGTAATGGTTCAGCTACACTTGGAAACTTCGTTCTTGCTAAGAGCGTAGCAAAATAAGTATAAAAAAATGAGGTCGGGATTTGTCCCGGCCTCTTTCTTTAGTCTTTTTCAATCTTCGTTTCCTGATGGAATATATTTTGCCAAGTTTCATGTCTGCGCCAGATACTGGTATGAATGGTATCGCCGACTTGGTAGCGGATGAGTTTAGTCTTTTGACTGATGGACGTTAGATGAAGTTCCTTGATAGCAGAGGTCAATTCTTTTTCCGCCTTATAGGCTCCCTTGTCTAGTTCTTGTCCGTCTTGGCGGATATAAATGAAGTCTTCAGCCAGTAACTCTTCCAGTTGATTTCCTTGGTCGATTAGTTGCTCTCTCATGAGCAATTTTTTATAGACATTATCAAGAATTTCATCTTCAGGGATTGGGGCTGGTTCGATATGAATGTCAGTATCAAAGACACCAAATCGTTCTGATAACATGGATTCGACCTGGTCCGCAATTTCATGACTCTCATAAACAGAGAGATCTGGGTTCATCTCGAGAGTGATGTCCAGATAAATATTGCTTCCGTAGGTACGACCGCGTTGTGATTTAACCTTGCTAATCTTAGGAATTTCCATGATAGCTTTTTGGTAATCTTCCAGCAAGTGCTCATCAAAGCCGTCAGAAAGACTGAAGGATGACTCAATAAAAATGTCATAAGCAGTTTTAAGGATAAAGAAGGTGATGATAATCGCGACCAACTTATCCACGATTGGATAGTTGAAGCTACTAGCCAGGATAGCAATAGAAGTTCCAAGAGATGTTACGGCATCTGATAGATTGTCCTTTGCTGCAGCCTTGAGGGCCTTGGATTTAGACTGTTTGCTCAGATGGGTATTGTAGAGATAAACAGCAAACATGATGATGGCAGAGATGACTCCCAGAGTCGCCCCAAGTGGGTCAATCACAGTTTCTTCACGACTGATAATCTTTTGAATCGTATCGCGTAGAACGTCAAAACCAACGTAAAACATGATGATGGAAGTGATAAGACTTGCCAAGTCCTCGATTTTCCAGTGACCGAAGCGATGGTCCCTGTCTGCCGGTTGGCGAGCCAAACGAATCCCGATTAGAAGGGCAACATTTCCAACGATATCTGAAACGTTGTTAAAACCATCAGCCACCAAACTGGATGAATGGAGGAGGTGTCCGGTCGCTAGCTTGGCTGCAGACAAGAAAAGATAAGTCAAAATGCTGATAATGGCACCACGCTCAGCTAATTTTAAGTTTGAAACCGATTGATTCATCTAACTCCCCTTCTAGCATTTTAGTATTCTTTCATTATACTGGTTTTCCAAGGAAATTTCAAATGGAGGAGAACGAGTAACCCCACCTCAAGACTTGAAAAGTTTTGAAATTCTGATATAATAGAACTACTCAAGGGAGTAGCTGGCGGTTAACCGCGATAGTGTCGTCATTACGAATTATTTCCGGCACTATATTAAACAGCGAGACTTGTTTTTTTAAAAAACAGGTCTCTTTTTTTGTAAAAAGAGGCCAAAAAGGAGGAGACTGTTTTGTCAAAAGAACAAAATAAAGATTTGTTTTACACGCAATCTTCTGAGGAAGTCCTAAAGAACTTGGACTCATCTGTCGAAGGTTTGTCAACTGCCCAGGCTCAAGAACGCTTAGCGACTTATGGTCGTAATGAGTTGGAAGAGGGAGAGAAACGTAGCCTACTAGCTAAATTCCTTGATCAATTTAAGGATTTGATGATTATCATCTTGCTTGCGGCAGCGGCACTTTCTGTGATTACAGAAGGAATGGACGGTCTAACGGATGCCATTATCATCTTGGCCGTAGTTGTCTTGAATGCTGCCTTTGGTGTTTACCAAGAAGGGCAAGCAGAAGCAGCCATTGAAGCTCTGAAAAATATGTCTAGCCCGATGGCTCGTGTTCGTCGTGATGGTCATGTTATTGAGATTGACTCGAAAGAATTGGTACCTGGAGATATCGTCTTGCTTGAAGCAGGAGATGTAGTTCCTGCAGATATGCGCTTGCTTGAAGCGGCGTCTCTTAAAATCGAAGAAGCAGCTCTTACAGGGGAGTCTGTGCCAGTAGAAAAAGATGTGACAGGACTTGTTGAAGCAGATGCTGGTATTGGGGACCGCGTTAATATGGGTTACCAAAACTCAAACGTAACATACGGTCGTGGGATTGGTGTCGTAACAAACACTGGTATGTATACAGAAGTTGGTAAGATTGCGGATATGTTGGCTAATGCCGATGAGACAGAAACACCATTGAAGCAAAGCTTGGAACAATTATCTAAAGCCTTGACTTACTTAATCGTTGTGATTGCGATTATCACTTTCTTAGTTGGTGTATTCGTTCGTGGTGAACATCCGTTGGAAGGCTTGATGGTTGCGGTTGCTCTTGCGGTTGCTGCGATTCCAGAAGGACTCCCTGCCATTGTTACTATCGTTCTCTCTTTGGGAACTACAACTCTTGCTAAACGTAATTCAATCGTTCGTAAATTGCCAGCCGTTGAAACACTTGGTTCAACAGAAATCATCGCATCTGATAAAACAGGTACCTTGACTATGAACCAAATGACTGTTGAGAAGGTCTACACCAACGGTCAATTGCAAAGCTCAGCAGCTGAGATTGCTGCAAACAACAATACTCTTCGTATCATGAACTTTGCCAATGATACCAAGGTGGACCCATCTGGCAAGTTGATTGGAGATCCAACGGAGACAGCTCTTGTTCAGTTTGGTTTGGACCACAATTTTGACGTTCGTGAAGTCTTGAAGGATGAGCCTCGTGTGGCTGAATTGCCATTTGACTCTGATCGTAAACTCATGTCTACCATCCACAAGGAAGCAGATGGTTCATACTTTATCGCTGTCAAGGGTGCGCCTGACCAATTGCTCAAACGTGTGACACGTATTGAAGTCAATGGGGAAGTTCGCCCTATCACAGAAGAAGACAAGAAAGCTATTCTTGCTACCAACAAAGACTTGGCTAAACAAGCCCTTCGTGTCTTGATGATGGCTTATAAGACAAGCAAGGAAATCCCAACCTTGGAATCTGAAATTGTTGAGTCTGACCTCATCTTCTCTGGTTTGGTCGGCATGATTGACCCTGAGCGTCCAGAAGCAGCAGAAGCTGTTCGTGTCGCTAAGGAAGCAGGTATCCGTCCGATCATGATCACGGGTGACCACCAAGATACAGCTGAAGCCATTGCCAAACGTCTTGGAATCATCGATCCAAATGATACAGAAGACCACGTCTTTACAGGGGCTGAGTTGAACGAACTCTCTGATGAAGAATTCCAAAAAGTCTTCAAGCAATACTCTGTTTACGCTCGTGTATCACCTGAACACAAGGTTCGTATCGTGAAAGCATGGCAAAAAGAAGGTAAAGTTGTTGCCATGACAGGTGATGGAGTCAATGATGCACCATCACTTAAGACAGCTGATATCGGTATCGGTATGGGGATTACTGGTACGGAGGTTTCTAAGGGAGCTTCTGATATGGTCCTTGCTGATGACAACTTCGCAACCATTATCGTAGCAGTTGAAGAAGGACGTAAGGTCTTCTCAAATATCCAAAAATCAATCCAATACCTCCTGTCTGCCAATATGGCTGAAGTCTTCACTATTTTCTTTGCAACCCTCTTCGGTTGGGATGTGTTACAACCAGTGCATCTTCTTTGGATTAACTTGGTAACAGATACGCTACCAGCCATCGCTCTTGGTGTTGAACCAGCTGAGCCAGGCGTTATGACCCACAAACCTCGTGGTCGTCAGTCAAACTTTTTTGACGGTGGTGTCTTCGGAGCAATCATTTATCAAGGGATCTTCCAAACCATGCTCGTTTTAGGTGTTTATGGTTGGGCTCTTCTCTTCCCAGAGCACCAAAGTCATACTGAAATCCATGCGGATGCCCTTACCATGGCTTTTGCAACTCTCGGTTTGATCCAATTGCTCCATGCCTTTAACGTTAAGTCGGTTTACCAATCTATCTTTAAAGTGGGACTCTTTACGAACAAGACATTTAACTGGTCTATCCCAGTTGCATTCGTACTCTTTGTGGTGACGATTTTAGTTCCTGGATTTAATAATCTCTTCCACGTGTCACATTTGAGTTTGACTCAATGGATGGTGGTTGCTGTAGGAGCGCTTATGATTGTAGTCCTTGTTGAGATTGTCAAAGCAGTTCAACGAGCACTTGGAAAAGATAAAAACGCTATTTAAACATTGAAAAGTCATCTTCGGATGGCTTTTTTGCTTTTATATATGATAAATTGACAAAGATTTTGTGCTATAATCAAGTAGAATGATAAAGGTGGAGGAATAGTAGTTGGAAAAGAAAATTGTAAAAGATATGATGTTTTTATCGCAAGTATCCCAGCCTGCGAGTCAAGAGGATTTGCCTCTAGCAAAGGATTTGCAAGATACCTTGCTGGCAAATCGTGAAACCTGTGTTGGATTAGCAGCTAATATGATTGGGGTGCAAAAACGTGTCATTATTTTTAATATCGGCATGATTCCTATAGTTATGTTTAATCCCGTTCTCAAGTCTTTTGAAGGACCTTACAAGACAGAGGAAGGGTGTTTGTCTTTGACAGGTGTAAGACCGACAACTCGGTATGAAAAGATTACCGTATCCTATAGAGATATTCATTGGCAAGAGCAGACCATTACCCTGACAGGCTTTCCTGCTCAGATTTGTCAGCATGAACTAGATCATTTGGAAGGGATTATCATATAGGCTTAAATCCTTGGTAGTCCTAAAAAAATATGCTACACTAACACTATGAAAATTCTGATCCCAACTGCAAAAGAAATGAACACCGAAATCCCAAGTTTAGAGGCAAAACCATTGCGCCCTGAAAGTCAGGCAGCGCTGGATGAATTGGCAAGATATTCTGCCCAAGAGCTGGAGAATTTTTACAAAATATCCGCCGAAAAAGCGCAAGAGGAATATGACCATATCCAGGCCTTGAAAAATGGGACTGCGACAAATTATCCAGCTTTGCACCTCTTTGATGGACTCATGTATCGCAACATCAAACGGGACAATCTAACCCAAGCGGAGCAGGCTTATCTCGAGGAACACCTCATGATAACGTCAGCTCTCTATGGTGTAATCCCAGCCTTTGAGCCAATTGCACCTCACAGACTGGATTTTTTAATGAAGCTAAAAGTCGCTGGAAAAAGCCTGAAAAGTCACTGGCAGGTAGCTTATGAGGAGTCAATGAAAGACCAGGACTTAATCTTTTCTCTCTTGTCTTCGGAGTTTGAAACTGTCTTTCCTAAAGAAATCCGTGAAAAGATGGTGACCTTCAAGTTCATGGAAGACAAAGATGGAAAACTAAAAATCCACTCAACTATTTCTAAAAAAGCCAGAGGAGCCTTCTTAACAGCCTTGATGGAAGGTCAGGTCACTTCGGTTGAAGAGATTAAAAAACTCAGCTTTGCGGATTTCAATTATCGAGAAGACTTGTCTAGTGACAAGGAATTGGCTTTTGTGAAATAGATAGAAAATAGAGTCTGTCCTAAATTGTATCAGGGCAGGCTTTTTGTGATTTGGTGCTCCTATTTTTAGTTTAGAATGGTAGGAATTTTCGTACAATTTTGGTATAATAGGACTATTAGAAAATTTCGAGGAGACAAACATGTCAGTTAAGATTGCTTTACTTGGATTTGGTACAGTAGCCAGTGGTGTACCATTCTTGCTAAAGGAAAATGGAGAAAAAATCGTTCAAGCAGCACATTCAGAAATTGAAGTAGCCAAGGTTTTGGTTAAAGACGATGAAGAAAAAGCACGCTTGCTTGAAGCAGGAAATGATTTTAATTTTGTAACAAATATCGATGAAATCTTGTCAGACAAAGACATCACCATCGTTGTTGAGTTGATGGGACGTATCGAGCCTGCTAAAACTTTTATTACTCGTGCCTTAGAAGCAGGGAAGCATGTCGTGACAGCCAACAAGGACCTTTTGGCTGTTCATGGTGCAGAATTGCTTGAGATTGCTAAAGCTCATAATGTTGCTCTTTACTATGAAGCAGCTGTTGCGGGAGGAATTCCAATCCTTCGTACCTTGGTTAACTCACTAGCATCAGACAAAATCACACGTGTTCTTGGTGTTGTCAATGGAACATCTAACTTCATGATGACCAAAATGGTAGAAGAAGGCTGGTCCTATGCAGATGCCCTTGCTGAAGCCCAACGACTTGGCTTTGCTGAAAGTGATCCAACTAATGACGTTGACGGGATTGATGCAGCCTACAAAATGGTCATCCTTAGCCAGTTTGCTTTTGGGATGAATGTTAAGTTTGAAGATGTTGCCCATCAAGGAATCCGCAATATCACTCCAGAGGATGTGGCAGTTGCCCAAGATCTTGGGTATGTGGTTAAATTAGTAGGTTCTATCGAAGAAACAGCTTCTGGAATCGCTGCTGAGGTTACTCCAACCTTCCTTCCTAAAGCTCATCCACTTGCAAGTGTCAATGGTGTTATGAATGCAGTCTTTGTAGAGTCTATCGGGATCGGCGAATCTATGTACTACGGACCAGGGGCTGGACAAAAACCAACAGCAACGAGTGTCGTAGCTGATATTGTTCGTATCGTTCGTCGTTTGAATGACGGTACCATTGGAAAAGCCTTTAACGAATACCATCGTGACCTTGTTTTGGCTCAACCAGAAGATGTCAAAGCCAACTACTATTTCTCAATCTTGGCACCAGATTCAAAAGGTCAAGTCTTGAAATTGGCTGAACTCTTTAACGCAGAAGATATTTCCTTCAAGCAAATCCTTCAAGATGGCAAGCAAGAAGGCAAGGCTCGTGTCGTTATCATCACTCATAAAATCAACAAGGCACAGCTTGAAAATATTACAGCATCTTTGAAGGGTGTATCTGAGTTTGAACTTCTCAATACCTTCAAGGTTTTAGGAGACTAAGATGAAGATTATTGTACCTGCTACAAGTGCCAATGTGGGTCCAGGTTTTGACTCTGTTGGTGTAGCTGTAACCAAATATCTAGAGATTCAGGTTTGTGAAGAACGTGAAGAATGGATGATTGAGCACCAACTAGGTAAATGGATTCCACGTGACGAACGTAATCTTTTGCTGAAGATTGCTCTACAAATTGTTCCAGACCTACAACCAAGACGTCTGAAGATGATCAGTGATATTCCACTTGCGCGTGGACTAGGTTCATCGAGCTCTGTCATCGTTGCAGGAATCGAACTAGCAAATCAACTCGGAAACTTGAAGCTAAGCAAACATGAAAAATTACAGTTGGCGACTAAGATTGAGGGACACCCTGATAATGTTGCACCTGCTATCTATGGAAATCTCGTCATTGCAAGCTCAGTCGAAGGCCAGGTTTCAGCAGTTGTGGCGCCCTTCCCAGAGTGTGCTTTCTTAGCTTATATTCCAAACTATGAATTGCGTACTCGCGATAGTCGCGGTGTCTTGCCTAAGAAACTTTCTTACAAGGAAGCTGTTGCAGCAAGTTCTATCGCTAACGTAGCAATCGCAGCTTTGTTGACTGGTGACATAGTCAAAGCAGGTCAAGCTATTGAAAGTGACCTCTTCCACGAGCGTTACCGTCAAGACTTGGTGCGAGAATTTGCGACCATCAAGAAAGTTGCCAAGAAAAATGGTGCTTATGCGACCTACCTCTCTGGAGCTGGTCCGACTGTCATGGTCTTGGCTGACCCTGACAAGATGCCAAAGATTAAGGCAGAGCTTGAAAAGCAACCTTTCAAAGGCAAGCTTCATGATTTACAAGTAGACACAGAAGGCGTTTGCGTCGAAGCAAAATAAATTTAGCAATAGGATGGGGAAACTCTCTATTAGAGGGCTTCCTGTCCTTTTTTTGAAAATGAAAGATGGGATATAAAATGTTTCCCGTGTTTAGCGACCGACAGACGGTCAAGGAGGATTTGAAATGGCAGAAATATATCTAGCAGGCGGTTGTTTTTGGGGCTTGGAAGAGTACTTTTCACGTATTTCTGGAGTGTTGCAAACCAGTGTTGGTTATGCCAATGGTCAGGTAGAAACCACCAATTATCAACTGATCAAAGAAACAGATCATGCAGAGACTGTTCAAGTTATTTATGATGAAAAGGTAGTTTCGCTCCGTGAGATTTTACTCTATTATTTCCGAGTTATCGATCCCCTTTCTGTCAACCAACAAGGCAATGACCGTGGTCGTCAATACCGCACAGGGATTTATTACCAAGACGAAGAGGATTTGCCAACCATCCATACGGTCGTTCGAGAACAAGAGCTTCTCATCGATCGTAAAATAGCGGTAGAAGTGGAGAAGCTTCGTCACTATATCCTGGCTGAAGACTATCACCAAGACTACCTCAAGAAAAATCCTGGTGGTTATTGCCACATTGATGTGAGGGATGCGGAGAAACCACTGATAGATGCTGCCAACTATGAAAAACCTAGTCAGGCAGTTTTACGAGAAAGTTTGTCAGAAGAGTCTTATAGAGTTACGCAAGAAGCAGCAACGGAAGCTCCATTTAGAAATGCCTATGACCAAACTTTTGAGGAAGGAATTTATGTCGATATCACTACTGGTGAGCCTCTCTTCTTTGCCAAGGATAAGTTTGCCTCAGGCTGTGGTTGGCCAAGTTTTAGCCGTCCTATTTCCAAGGAACTCATCCATTACTACCAGGATTTGAGTCACGGTATGGAGCGTATAGAAGTTCGTTCACGTTCAGGAAATGCTCACTTGGGACATGTCTTTACCGATGGACCTCAGGAACTAGGTGGTTTACGCTATTGTATCAATTCTGCCTCTTTACGATTCATTGCGAAGGATGAGATGGAAGAGGCTGGTTATGGCTATCTACTTCCATATTTGAACAAGTAAAAAAGATGGTGGTTTTTCCACCTTCTTCATTTTGGAAATAGAAGGGACATATGAAACAATTACTTTCTTACTTTAAACCCTACATCAAGGAGTCTTTCCTAGCACCCTTGTTTAAGCTGCTAGAAGCTGTTTTTGAACTTTTGGTTCCCATGGTGATAGCAGGTATTGTTGACCAATCTATCCCTCAAAAAGATCAGGGCCATCTGTGGATGCAAATGGGACTCCTCTTTGTGTTTGCAGTTATTGGCGTCCTAGTTGCCCTAGTTGCCCAGTTTTACTCAGCCAAGGCAGCAGTCGGCTTCACCAAGGAGTTGACCAATGACCTCTATCGTCATATTCTCTCCTTGCCCAAGGATAGTAGAGACCGTTTGACGACTTCGAGTTTGGTGACGCGTTTGACTTCAGATACCTATCAGATTCAGACAGGGATTAATCAATTCTTACGCCTCTTTTTAAGGGCGCCTATTATTGTTTTCGGTGCCATTTTCATGGCTTATCGCCTCTCGCCTGAATTGACCTTCTGGTTCTTGGTCATGGTTGCCATTTTGACCCTTGTCATTGTCGTTTTATCACGCTTGGTCAATCCTCTCTACAGTAGTTTGAGAAAGAAAACAGACCAGCTGGTTCAGGAAACGCGCCAACAGATACAAGGTATGCGCGTGATTCGTGCCTTTGGCCAAGAAAAACGAGAGATTGAACATTTCCAAGTACTCAACCAAATCTATACGGCTATCCAAATGAAAACAGGATACTGGTCTAGTCTCTTGACCCCATTGACCTATTTGATCGTCAACGGAACTTTGCTGGTGATTATCTGGAATGGTTATATTTCTATTCAGGGAGGCTGGCTCAGTCAGGGAGCCTTAATTGCCCTGATCAACTATCTCCTGCAAATCTTGGTCGAATTGATCAAGCTGGCCATGCTCATCAATTCACTCAACCAGTCTTATATATCAGCTAAGCGTATTGAGGAAGTCTTCGCTGAAAAACCTGAAGATATTCATTCTGAGATTCAGGCAGGAAAAGTGTCTGGTGCCCAAGTTTTACAAGTTAGTCACTTGACATTTACCTATCCAGATGCAGCTCAACCTTCGCTAAGTGATATTTCTTTTGATATGCAGCAGGGGGAGATTCTTGGGATCATCGGAGGAACGGGTTCTGGTAAGTCAACCTTAGTGCAGGTCCTACTTGGTCTCTATCCGGCATATAAGGGAAGCATTTCCCTTTATCGAGATGGATGTAGTCCTCGCGATCTTTCTGAATGGCGTTCTTGGATGGCTTATGTTCCTCAAAAGGTTGAACTCTTTAAGGGAACCATCCGTTCTAACTTGACCTTGGGTATGGAAAATCCTGTCTCGGACCAAGAACTCTGGCAGGCCTTGGAAATTGCCCAGGCCAAGGACTTTGTCAGTGAAAAGGAAGGTCAACTGGACGCAGAGGTTGAAGCGGGTGGCCGTAATTTCTCAGGTGGGCAAAAACAACGTTTATCGATTGCCCGAGCAGTTTTACGTCAAGCTCCTTTTCTCATCCTCGATGATGCGACGTCAGCCCTTGATACCATTACTGAGTCCAATCTTCTTAAGGCTGTTCAGGAAAACTTGCCTGATACTAGCTTAATCTTGATTTCCCAACGAACTTCAACCTTGAAGATTGCTAATCAAATTCTCCTTTTAGAGAAAGGTCAGCAATTAGCACTTGGAAATCATGAGAAATTGATGAAGACTAGTCAAGTCTATCGTGAAATCAATGCATCTCAACATGGAAAGGAGGACTAGAATGAAAGGCAAACACGCAAGTCAAACCCTCAAGCGTTTGGCAAAAGATTTAGCAAGTCATCCCGTCCTTCTTTTCCTGGCTTTCTTGGGTACCATTGCTCAGGTAGCCCTATCAATCTATCTTCCAATCTTGATTGGACAGGTAATTGACCAAGTCCTGGTGACTGGCTCTTCTCAGGTATTTTGGCAGATTTTTCTCCAGATGATATTGGTTGTCATAGGAAATACACTGGTTCAATGGGCCAATCCCCTCCTATACAATCGCCTCATTTTCTCCTATACCAGGGATTTGCGCGAAAAAATCATTGAAAAGCTCCATCGTCTTCCGATTGCCTTGGTAGACAGACAGGGGAGTGGAGAGATGGTCAGCCGTGTGACGACAGATATCGAGCAGTTAGCAGCAGGACTGAACATGATTTTCAACCAATTTTTCATCGGAGTTCTGATGATTTTGGTCAGCATCCTTGCCATGCTCCAAATCCATCTCTTGATGACTCTCTTGGTCTTGCTCTTAACACCTCTGTCTATGGTCATTTCACGCTATATCGCTAAGAGATCCTACCATCTCTTTCAAGAGCAGACAGAGACTAGGGGGATTCAAACTCAGTTGATAGAAGAATCGCTCACCCAACAGACCATTATCCAGTCCTTCAATGCCCAAGAAGAATTTATCCAAAAACTCCATGAGGCAAATGATACTTATGCAGGTTATTCTCAGTCTGCTATCTTTTATTCTTCGACAGTCAATCCTTCAACCCGTTTTGTCAATGCCCTCATTTATGCCCTACTAGCTGGTGTTGGAGCCTTGCGCATCATGGCGGGTTCTACTTTGACGGTTGGGCGTTTAGTGACCTTTTTGAACTATGTGCAGCAGTACACTAAGCCTTTTAACGATATTTCATCTGTCTTAGCTGAGTTGCAAAGTGCTCTAGCTTGTGCTGAACGTGTTTATGCAGTTTTAGAAAGCCCTGAGGTTACAGAAACTGGTCAGGAAGTCTTGACTAGCGACCAAGTCAAGGGGGCTATTTCCTTTAGGCATGTCTCCTTTGGCTACACTCCAGAAAAAATCTTAATCAAGGACTTGTCTATTGATATTCCAGCTGGTAGTAAGGTTGCCATCGTTGGGCCAACGGGTGCTGGGAAGTCGACCCTTATCAATCTCCTCATGCGTTTTTACCCGATTAACTCCGGAGATATTTTATTGGATGATCATTCGATTTATGACTATACTCGAGCTTCTTTTCGACAGCAGTTTGGGATGGTGCTCCAAGAAACCTGGCTCAAGCAAGGAACCATTCATGACAATATTGCTTTTGGAAATCCTGGAGCAAGTCGAGAGCAGGTCATTGTAGCAGCCAAGGCAGCAAATGCGGATTTCTTTATCCAACAATTGCCACAGGGATATGATACCAAGCTTGAAAATGCAGGGGAATCCTTGTCTGTTGGTCAAGCTCAGCTTTTGACCATTGCCCGCGTCTTTCTAGCCATTCCTAAGATTCTAATCTTAGACGAGGCGACTTCATCCATCGATACCCGGACAGAGGTATTGGTTCAGGATGCCTTTGCCAAACTCATGAAGGGACGGACAAGCTTTATCATTGCCCACCGTTTGTCAACCATTCAGGATGCTGATTTGATTCTTGTCTTGGTGGATGGAGATATTGTCGAACATGGTAGCCATCAGGAACTCATGGCGAGAAAAGGCAAATACTATCAAATGCAAAAAGCAGCAGCCTTTAGTCTAGAGTAAATCGTAAAACGTTTTTAATCCAATAAACAAAAAGAAAAGTTGCCTTCGGGTGACTTTTTTGTTACAATAACTAGAAAAATTATCCAGTATGAATTCCCATTTAGAAAAGGGGCCTATTGATGAAAGTCTTTCAGCATGTAAATATCGTGACTTGTGACCAAGATTTCCACGTTTATCTGGATGGGATTTTAGCTGTTAAAGAATCCCAAATCGTCTATGTCGGTCAGGAAAATCAAGAGATTCTCAAACAAGCAGATCAAATCATAGACTATCAGGGTGCTTGGATTATGCCTGGCTTGGTTAACTGCCATACCCACTCTGCCATGACAGGCTTGAGAGGGATTCGTGATGATAGCAATCTCCACGAATGGCTAGAGGACTATATCTGGCCAGCAGAAGCAGAGTTTACACCAGAGATGACTACAAAGGTCGTCAAAGAGGCACTGACAGAAATGCTCCAGTCAGGAACGACAACTTTCAATGATATGTACAATCCCAATGGAGTGGAGATAGAGAAGATTTATGAAGCGGTCAAGGCTTCCAAGATGCGTTGCTATTTTTCTCCAACCCTCTTTTCTTCAGACGTGGAGACGACAGATGAGACAGTTGCCAGAACACGATCTGTTATCGAGACAATCAAAAGCTATCAGGATCCCAATTTCAAGGTGATGGTGGCTCCGCATTCGCCCTACAGTTGTAGTCGAGAATTGTTAGAGGCTAGTTTGAACCTAGCAAAAGAAGAAGATATTCCACTTCATATTCATGTTGCAGAAACGCAGGAAGAGTCAGGGATTATCCTGAAACGTTATGGCAAAAGACCAATAGCCTTTCTAGATGAACTTGGCTATTTAGACCATAAAGCTGTCTTTGCCCATGGTGTAGAGTTAAATGAAGCAGAAATTACCCGCTTGGCAGATTCACAAGTTGCTATCGCCCACAATCCTATCAGCAACCTCAAATTAGCATCAGGGATTGCACCAGTCGTTCAACTTCAAAAGGCAGGAGTACCGGTCGGTATTGCGACGGACTCAGTTGCTTCTAATAATAACCTTGATATGTTTGAGGAAGGACGCACCGCAGCCCTTTTACAGAAAATGAAGAGTGGAGATGCCAGTCAATTTCCAATCGAGACTGCCCTCAAGGCACTGACGATTGAAGGAGCTAAGGTGTTGGGAATGGAAGATGAGATTGGTAGCCTAGAAGTTGGCAAGCAAGCAGATTTTCTCGTTATCCAACCCCAAGGGAAAATCCATCTCCAACCTCAAGAAAACATGCTGTCTCACCTAGTTTACGCTGTCAAATCCAGTGATGTTGATCATGTCTATATTGCTGGTCAACAAGTCGTGAAAGACGGACATGTACTAACTGTTAACTTGTAAAAATAAGCATAAAATCTCTAAATCTCATGGGAAAATTCTTGTGAGATTTTCTATTTTTGCTTAAGGAATTGTAGGTTTAACTTCTTACAGAAATATATTGATACTAAATTTTAAAAAACACCGATTAGATAAATAAGAAAAATTGTGGTATAATAATAAGATGCAAAAAAAGGAGTATGTATGGACATTTCAGAAATTCGTCAAAAAATTGACGCAAATCGTGAAAAATTAGCTTCTTTCAGGGGGTCTCTTTGACCTCGAAGGTTTAGAGGAAGAAATTGCCATTTTGGAAAACAAAATGACAGAACCTGATTTTTGGAACGATAATATTGCGGCCCAAAAAACGTCGCAAGAATTAAACGAACTTAAAAATACCTATAATACCTTCCACAAGATGGATGAGTTGCAGGATGAAGTTGAGATTTTACTGGACTTTTTGGCAGAGGATGAATCCGTTAAGGATGAGTTGGTTGAAAAACTCGATGAGTTAGATCAGATGATGACCAGCTATGAAATGACCCTTCTTTTGTCAGAGCCGTATGATCACAACAATGCTATCCTAGAAATCCATCCGGGATCAGGGGGAACAGAGGCTCAAGACTGGGGCGATATGCTCCTTCGTATGTATACTCGCTATGGAAATGCTAAAGGCTTCAAGGTTGAGGTCTTAGACTACCAAGCAGGTGATGAGGCAGGAATCAAGTCAGTAACCTTGTCTTTTGAAGGACCAAATGCCTATGGTCTTCTCAAGTCAGAGATGGGAGTTCACCGTTTGGTCCGTATCTCACCATTTGATTCTGCTAAACGTCGCCACACCTCATTTACTTCTGTAGAAGTCATGCCAGAGTTGGATGATACCATCGAAGTTGACATCCGTGAGGATGATATCAAGATGGATACCTTCCGTTCAGGAGGAGCAGGTGGACAAAACGTCAACAAGGTTTCAACAGGTGTCCGCTTGACTCACATTCCAACAGGGATCGTCGTAGCATCAACCGTTGACCGTACCCAGTACGGAAACCGTGATCGTGCTATGAAGATGCTTCAGGCAAAACTCTACCAGATGGAGCAGGAAAAGAAAGCTGCTGAGGTAGACTCGCTCAAGGGTGAGAAAAAGGAAATTACATGGGGAAGCCAAATCCGCTCCTATGTATTTACGCCTTATACAATGGTAAAAGACCATCGTACAAACTTTGAAGTAGCGCAAGTAGATAAGGTGATGGATGGAGACCTAGATGGTTTCATCGATGCTTATCTGAAATGGCGTATTAGTTAAAAGAAAGGAAGTCACATGTCAATCATTGAAATGAGAGATGTTGTCAAAAAATACGACAACGGGACAACAGCCCTACGTGGCATCACTGTAAATATCGATGCAGGAGAATTCGCCTACATCGTAGGACCTTCAGGTGCTGGTAAATCAACCTTTATCCGTGCCTTGTATCGTGAGGTCAAAATCGACAAAGGAAGCTTGCAAGTTGCAGGTTATAACCTGGTTAAGATCAAAAAGAAAGATATTCCGTTCTTGCGTAGAAATGTCGGAGTAGTCTTTCAGGATTACAAACTTTTGCCAAAGAAAACCGTTTATGAGAACATTGCATACGCAATGGAGGTTGTCGGTGAAAGCCGTCGTAACATCAAAAAACGTGTTATGGAAGTCTTGGACCTTGTCGGTTTGAAGCACAAGGTTCGTTCATTCCCAAATGAGCTTTCAGGTGGTGAGCAACAACGTATCGCCATCGCGCGTGCGATCGTAAACAATCCTAAAGTATTGATTGCCGACGAACCAACAGGTAACTTGGACCCAGATAACTCATGGGAAATCATGAACCTCTTGGAACGTATCAATCTTCAAGGGACAACTGTTTTGATGGCGACCCACAACAGCCAAATCGTAAATACCTTGCGCCACCGCGTTATTGCCATCGAAAATGGTCGCGTGGTACGTGATGAAGCGAAAGGAGAGTACGGATACGATGATTAGTAGATTTTTCCGCCATCTGTTTGAAGCTTTAAAGAGTTTAAAGCGTAATGGATGGATGACCATTGCTGCCATCAGTTCAGTAATGATTACCTTGACCTTGGTTGCTATCTTTGCTTCAGTTATTTTTAACACTGCGAAATTAGCAACTGATATCGAAAACAACGTCCGTGTCATGGTTTATGTTCGTAAAGACGTTGAAGACAACAGTGAAACCATTGTAAAAGAAGGCCAAACAGTCACGAACAATGACTACCACAAGGTCTACAATGCCCTAAAAGCCCTGCCAGCTGTTAAAAATGTAACCTTCTCAAGTAAAGAAGAGCAGTACCAAAAACTGACTGAAACCATGGGTGACGAGTGGAAGGTGTTTGAAGGAGATGCAAACCCTCTTCATGATGCCTACATCGTAGATACCAATTCACCAAGTGATGTAAAACCAGTAGCTGAAGAAGCTAAGAAAATCGAAGGTGTCTCTGAAGTTCAAGACGGTGGTGCCAATACGGAACGTCTCTTCAAGTTGGCTTCCTTCATCCGTGTATGGGGATTGGTCATCGCAGGACTCTTGATCTTCATCGCAGTCTTCTTGATTTCAAATACCATCCGTATTACTATCATTTCACGTAGCCGTGAAATCCAAATCATGCGTTTGGTTGGTGCTAAGAACGGTTATATCCGTGGCCCATTCTTGCTAGAAGGTGCCTTTATCGGATTGTTGGGAGCAGCTCTTCCATCAGCATTGGTTTACTTTATCTATAACCGAGTGTTCCAATCTGTCAACCCATCCTTGGTTGGTCAAAACCTATCTTTGATTACACCGAATACCTTTATTCCATTGATGATCGGTCTCTTGTTCCTCATCGGAATCTGTATCGGTTCACTTGGTTCTGGAATCTCAATGCGTCGATTCTTGAAAATCTAAGTCACATAACTGGATAAAACACATAAAAAAGTGGGATGTCATCAAGACTTCACAGCTCTTGATGCCCCGCTTTTTCTTTTGGTCTTGGTGCTCAGTCGCTTGCCAATTTTGGCTAAAGAGTGTATGATAGGAAAGGACCTTTTTACTAATATGAAAAATGAACAATGAATGAGGAAAAGATGAAACAATTTTTGGAAAAAGTGAGCATACTCTCCCTATCGTTAGTATTGATCACATCGTTTTCTATTTCGAGCGCCCTACCTGCCATGTTTGACTATTATCAGGGCTATTCGACTGGTCAGGTCGAACTCTTGGTCAGCCTCCCATCCTTTGGAATTATGGCCATGCTTTTATTGAATGGAGTTTTAGAGCGTATTTTTCCTGAACGCTTCCAGTTGACCTTGGGACTTTTAATCTTGTCAATCAGTGGAACAGCACCTTTCTGGTATCAGGGTTATTACTTTGTCTTTGCAACCCGCTTGCTATTTGGGCTTGGAGTTGGGATGCTCAATGCTAAGGCCATCTCAATCATCAGTGAACGTTACCACGGCAAGACCCGTATTCAGATGCTTGGTTTTCGTGGATCGGCTGAGGTCGTAGGAGCCTCTATCTTGACGCTGGCAGTTGGTCAGCTCTTGGCATTTGGCTG
Source organism: Streptococcus sp. V728 (assembly GCF_052077995.1). Lineage (NCBI taxonomy): Bacteria > Bacillati > Bacillota > Bacilli > Lactobacillales > Streptococcaceae > Streptococcus > Streptococcus sp. V728. The sequence continues at coordinate 89,100 of NZ_JBQJJH010000001.1, forward strand.
GACAGCAACCTTCCTAGCCTATGCAGCTGGTCTAGTAGTTCTCGTACTCTTCCTTCTCTTTGTCCCTTATGGAAACGCAGAAGTTCACGAGTCCAAGCATCAGACAGAAGAAGCAACGAAACTGACTCGTTCCATGCTCCAATTGATTTTCTTCCTTGCTATTGCAGCCGCAGTGATTGTATGTACCAATACTGCTATCACCTTCCGCATCCCTAGTCTTATGATTGAGGCAGGGTTTGGAGATGCTCAGTTGTCCAGTTTGGTACTTAGTGCCATGCAGTTGATTGGGATTCTAGCTGGAATCAGCTTTTCTTTCTTGATTTCGACCTTCAAGGAAAGACTTCTATTGGTCGCTGGTGTCACTTTTGGTATCGGGCAAATCATCATTGCTCTTTCCCCATCACTCTGGGTGGTGGTTGCAGGTTCTATCCTGGGAGGATTTGCCTACAGTATCGCTCTGACGACAGTCTTTCAGTTGATATCTGAGCGAATTCCTGCAAAACTACTCAACAAAGCAACTTCCTATGCTGTTTTGGGATGTTCTTTTGGAGCATCATTAACACCCTTCGTTCTTTCAGGGATTGGCTTGGTGACTACAGATGGTCGAATGACCTTCATCATTCTAGGAGCATGGATGATTGCTACATCAGTGCTTGTTTCCCTCTTATTGAAAAAAGAAGCCTAACAAAGAAAAACTCAAGGATGAATCCTTGAGTTTTTTGTGTATTAGCTAAACATCTGCCAAAAATAATCAATGATATAAGTCAAACCATAAGTGTAAACAACCAGGGTAAAGGGCTTGGTCAGGATGATAATGGTCATATAACGCTTGAAGCTCATCTTGGTCAGAGCAGCCAACATACAGAGAAAATCAGCTGGACTAACTGGCCAAATCATCATAAAGATAAAGAAACGATCAAAGCGATTGCCCTCATCCAGCCAACCAATATACTTGTCATAGGTGCGCTTGCTGACCATGGACTGGACAAAGGGTGCTCCATAGAGACGTACTAGGTAAAAGATAATGGCACAACCAATGACAATGCCAATATAGTTATAAATCGTTCCAATGATGTGACCGTAGATAAAGATACCTGCAACGGATGTCAGGGCACCTGGAATGATAGGAACTACCGTCTGCAAAATCTGTAAAAAGATAAAGAGTGGAGGTCCCCAGACACCCGCCTGTTGGATAAAGGCAGATAGGGTTTCCTTAGAGTGCAAAACTCCAGCCTGATAGGCCCAGATACAGAATATTAAGGTACCAACTCCACCGACGATGGAGGAAATATGAATGGCTTGCTGTAGAAGGGGAGAAACAGCTTTCATTTCTTTATCGTGTGACATGGAAACTCCTCTTGTATAGTATGATTCTACTATATCATATTTTAGGGAGAAAGACTACAAGGTTTTTCTGAGGGTAGTAGGATCAGCAAGGCGCTTTCTGCCTGTAATATGATATAATGATAGGAAGAATGCGGTTTCCAAAAGGAGAAATATAGATGCAGGTAAAACCAGAACTGGAAATAGAAAAACAACTGATAAACCAGCTGGTAACTGGTGAAAGCCAATGGACTTATAGAGAAGACCTAAAAACAGAAGAACAACTATGGGACAATTTCTTTGAGAAACTAGCCCAAAACAACGTTGCTCTGCTAGCAGACCATCCCTTGACTGAACAGGAAAAACGCCAGATTCAGAATCAACTAAACTTTGTTAGTTACTATGATGCTGCCAAATGGTTGGTCGGAGAAAATGGCATTGCCAAAGTCGAGGTTCAAAGAGAAGATGCAAGCCTAGGTACCATCCGTTTGTCAGTCATTTGGCGTGACAATATCGCAGCAGGAAAGTCTAGCTACGAAGTTGTTAATCAAGTCCAACGAGAAAAAGTAAATCCTCTGGACCAAGACCGTAGACTGGATGTTACTCTTCTCATCAATGGCTTGCCCATGATTCAAATCGAGCTCAAGAGTTCCCAAGCAGCCTTTATCGATGCCTTTCATCAGATAAAAAAATATGACCGTGAAGGGAAATTCCGTGGTATCTACTCTAGCTTGCAGATGTTTGTCGTGACCAACAAGGTCGATACTCGCTATATCGCTGCAGCTCGCGAAAATAAACTTAACAAGCAATTTCTAACCAAGTGGGTGGATAAGGACAATCATCCTGTGACAAACTTGACCAGCTTTGCCCATGAAGTCCTTTCTATCCCTCGTGCCCACCAGATGGTCATGCAGTATTCTGTCATTGACGATAGCAAGAAATCTCTCATCCTTTTGCGTCCCTATCAGATCCATGCTATCGAAGCAGTGCAGGAAGCCTCTCGCCAGCAAGCATCAGGCTATGTGTGGCATACGACAGGTTCAGGGAAGACCTTGACCTCTTATAAGGTAGCTCGTAATCTCCTTCAGATTCCTTCTATCCAAAAGACGATTTTTGTCGTTGACCGCAGGGACTTGGACCAACAGACCACTTCATCCTTTCTCTCTTATGCGACCAATGACGTCATCGATATCGATGAGACGGACAATACCCATGATTTAGTCAAACGCTTAGGAAGTAATGATAAGCGTGTTGTAGTGACCACTATCCAGAAAATCACCACCATGATGCGCAAGTTTGACCAAGGTCTTTACCAACGAGATGCGGACAAAATCAAGGGACTCCGAGTGGCCTTTGTCGTGGATGAATGCCACCGTGCCGTGACACCACAAACACAAAAGGACATTAAAGCCTTTTTCCCACAGTCTCTCTGGTATGGATTTACAGGCACGCCTATCTTTAAGGAAAATAAACGCCAGCAGGTCGGCGACCTCGCCCAAACCACCCAGCAACAGTATGGAGACCGTCTCCATGAGTATACGGTCAAGGAAGCCATCCATGACGGAGCTGTCCTAGGCTTTAAGGTGGACTATCGCAATACCCTCATCACAGACCAGTCTGAAAATGACATACCAGATACCGTCTATGAGAATGAGGAACACATGCTGGAAGTCTTGGACGCTATTATCAATAAATCGCGCCAACAACTAGGCTTCCAAAAAGGAGTCGGCAATACCTACAATGCCATCCTGACTGTCAAGTCTATCCCTCAAGCCCAAGCCTACTATGACCTTCTCAAAAGAGTCAAGGCTGGTCAGACACGAGTCAAGGTATCTGAGAGAGTCAAGATGGTCCTTCCAGACTTTCCAAAGGCGACCATCACCTACTCCGTTACAGAGAATGAAGAAGACTCAAGAGCCAACCAAGACCACATGAAACAGGTCTTAGAGGACTATAACCAAGAGTTTGATACTCACTTTACCATGGCGGATCTTCGTGGCTTCAATACAGATGTCAATAACCGCCTTGCTCGAAAACAGGATAAATATCTCTATCGCAATGAGCAGTTGGACTTGGTTATCGTGGTCAATCGTCTCCTAACGGGATTTGATGCGCCTTGTCTATCGACTCTCTTTATCGACAGAAAGCCCATGCAACCGCAGGACTTGATTCAGGCCTTTAGCCGAACCAACCGTATCTTTGATTCTAGTAAGACCTATGGTCATATCATCACCTTCCAAAAGCCTCTAGCCTTTAAGGAAGCAGTCGATAATGCCCTCAAGCTTTACTCAAATGGTGGAGAAAATGATGTTCTAGCACCTAGCTGGGAAGAGGAAAAGAGAAACTTTTTGAAAAGTTGTAGCGACTTTCAAAATCTCATCACAGATGATCCCGTCGAAGGACTCCAACTTGAACAAATCTCTACACCTCAGTTGAGAAAAATCGCCAAAGCCTATCAATCCTTTGATAAATACTTGGCTTCTATCCGAGTTTATAAAGAGTATGACGAGGAAGAAATCTATGCAGAGACTGGACTAAGCGCAGAAGAATTGGAAACCTATCTAGGCTTCTATCAAAATATCCTTGCCGAACTTAAAAGTCGTTCAGAAGATGGTGATGAGGATGGGGAGCCACTGGATATTCACTATGAACTAGAGTCTATCCAAGTAGATGAGATCAACTACGCCTATATCTTGACCTTGATCCAAAGTCTGATCGAGCAAGAGCAAAGTCAGGAAAAGAGTCTCAGTGCACAGGATAGAGAAGCAGTGGATACCTATATCCAAAGTCTGAAGAAGACCAATCCAAACCTTGCCCAGATCATCTCAGAACTTTGGCAAGAAGTACAGGCAAATCCAGACCGCTACAGAGGTCAATCCATCGCCAATATCCTTGACCAGATGATTGAAGCAGTCATCCAGCAACATATCCAAGACTTTAGTAAGACCTGGTATGTGGGTGAAGACGAGCTTCGCTACTATGTCAATCACTACCGCAAGGGTGCAAAAAAACAACTAGGAGAAAGTCAACTGACCAAGAGTCAGCGCTACAAGGACTATAAAGTTGAGGTGTCAGATGCCCTCAACCCACTCCTATATAAAAAACAAATCAAAGAAGCCTATACCCAACTGATTGAAGAGGTGATTGAACCACTGAGAGTGGGGAGCTAGGGGAAAGTATTTTACTTTTATTCGAGGAACAATATGGTTGAAAAATTTGATATAAAACAGTTACGTTATTTTGCAATGACCAAGAGGCTTAATTTTCTAATTGGATCAGGAACTTCAGTTCCAGCAATACCTTTAATGTCTTTTTTCAAAAGTGAAGATATTTCAGATGAGGAAGCTAATAATTTACTATCCGATAAAGTTAAAGAAGTTTCTAAGAAAGTTCTAGAAGATATTAGCAATGCTAATGATGAAGAAAAAATTAAAGCAGTTTTAAAAAGATATTCTGAATTTATTAAAGTTATACTTCAACTACTTTATCATGCAAATTCTAGACAAGTGACAAAAAATATTAATATTTTTACTACTAACTACGATCTCTTCATTGAGAAGGCACTAGATGAATTGATGAAATATGAATCATTTGTTTTTAATGATGGAAGTAACGGATATTTTAATAGAATTTTAGATAGTGCTAACTATAATAAGTCTGTTGCATATAGGGGATTAAATGATAATTACCTTAATGAACTTCCTACATTATCTTTGATTAAACCACATGGTTCGATGAACTGGGAAAGAGGGCAGGAGGACAATATTTTAATAAGGCAAAGTGTAGTTGAAAATCCAGTAGTAGTTAAACCAACTGGCTTAGAGGGTCAAGAAACGTTTCTAAACAATCATTTTCATGACATGCTAAGAGTATTTCAACTTGAGTTAGATAAACCACAATCTATTCTTATTGTTATTGGATTCTCATTTCAAGATAAACATATTGCTAAAATGTTGAACAGATCTTTGAAAAATCCTGAATTAAATGTCTTTATATTTTGTTATTCTGAATCTGATAAACAAAAAATATTAACAAATTTGGGCCTCAGTGATTGTCCAAGAAATTTGAATATCATTGCACCTAATGAATTAGAGGAAAAGTATAAATCAAAGGAAAAAAAAGACGACGGAAGTGAACGGTTTAGTTTCAATATTAGCAATCTAACTGAGTTGCTTAGAGATGTATCTTTTGAGGAGCAGTTAGAATGAAGACGAGTATCAAAAAATTAGGTGTAATCGTAGGCGTTGACGGTGATATTTCTCAAGTTGGAATGTATCATTTATCTAATGATGCTGAATATCTATGGTATGGTGATGTGTTACAAGGTGCAAAAATTGGAGCATATCTAACAATTTTACAGAACAATGTAAAAATTATCGCTTCTGTTGTTACTGAAAAAGTTGCTGATCAAAAAAATACAATTAGAAGCACAGAATTTGATAATCGTTTTTCAAAGAATTCTATAAATCGAATCGTTCATTTAAAAACTAAAGGTGTTATTGAAAACGATGAATTCCAAGTAACAAGTCAATATGTACCTATGATTGGAAATGAAGTATGTATTACTTCAAAAAAAGACTTAGAATTAATATATGGGATTAATAAGTCTGAGCCAACTATTTCCATTGGACAGTCAATCTTAGAAGGTCAAGTTGTTCCTTTATCGATTAATAAAATATTTGCTTCTCATATTGGTGTGTTTGGGAATACTGGTAGTGGTAAGTCAAATACTTTGCATAAGTTATTCTTAGAACTCTTTCGGTCAGAATATCGAGAAAATATTTTAAAGTATTCAAAATTTTATATTATTGATTTTAATGGTGAATATACGAAAGATGATAGTTTTGGTGTGGCCGGTACTCATAAAAAAGTATTTAATGTTAAAACTAGGAGTAAAACATCAAAGAAAATCCCTATTACTGAGAAATATCTTTTTGATCCAGATATCCTTTCAATTTTATTTGGCGCTACTTCAGCAACTCAAGTTCCATTTCTTAGGAAAGCAATGAAAGAGTGGAATGAAAAAGAACATACTGGAGAAGTTATTGCAAAATTTGTGGTTGGAACGTTGAAAAAGATTCTTACAACGGGAGATGCAGCATTATCTGATTCAAGAGATAATTGGATCAAAGTAGCAAAATCATACATAGCAAAAGATAACTGGAAAATATTTAATCAAGTTTCCTCATTATCTTACTATGCTGCATCAAAAGCTTATTTCACTCAGGGAGAAGAACGAATTTATTTAAATGATAAGTCTGATTTAACTGAACAGATAGAAAAAAAGTTACAGATAGATGAAATTAGGCAAAAACTTGCAGAAAGTTTTGATTCTTTGGACTTGATAGATAGATTAAAGTTCTTTTTAGATTTTCAAAAAGTTCACTATAGTACTTGGAAGTCAACAAACATTGAGCATATCAATCCTTTATTTCATAGAATTGATACAGCTTTGAATAGCTTGAAGAAAGTTGTTAAAGTTAAGAAAAATATAACTACCGATTTTTCTAGTCTAAATATTATTAATCTTGTACATGCTAATCAGGAAATCACTAGATTAATTCCTATGCTTATCTCTAAGATGATATATGATCAACAGAAAACGAAAATAGCTGGAAAAGATGTCACCTGTACTAGTCATTTGATTATTGATGAAGCACATAATATTTTAAATGCTCAGAATCATTCAGTAGGAGATACCTGGCAGGACTACAGGTTAAATATTTTTGAAGAAATCATTAAAGAAGGACGAAAATTTGGTTTCTATTTAACTTTATCTAGTCAACGACCAGCAGATATTTCACCTACTATTCTTTCACAGGTTCATAATTATTTCATCCATAGATTGGTTAATGATAATGATTTACGAATGTTGATAAATACTATGCCTACGCTGGATAAAGCTTCCTTTAACAAAATTCCTAGTTTAGGTAAAGGAGAGGTTATAATTACGGGTAATGCAATTCAAGTTCCAGTATTTGTGAAAGTAGATAAAGAAGAAGTAATTAGACCTAATAGTGATGATGTAGTATTAACTAGATTATGGTCGAAAAGTGAGTAAACTAATTTCAAAGGTAATAATTATTACGGGAAAATTACTTGGTGAGTAATCACTAAAATCTAATATAAATTAGAAAAAAACTATATAATTCAATTAAGAAGAAAGGGAAATGATGAAAAGCCAGAGAAAAAATATACCTTTGGCAAGAGTTAAAGGGTTTGAGGGAACATGGGAACTATGTACTCTAGGAGAACATATTGAAGATTATGTTGAAAAAACTACAGTTCAAAACCAATACCCAGTTTTAACTTCTTCTCAAAATAAGGGTATTGTGAGACAGGAAGATTATTTTGCAAATAGGCAAGTTACTACAGATAGTAACATTGGTTATTTCGTGCTACCGAAGGGTTTTTTCACATATCGTTCTAGAAGTGATAATGGTGTGTTTAAATTCAATAGAAATGATCTTTTGGATAAAGGTATAATCAGTTATTTTTATCCGGTTTTTAGTATTGTAGAAGGTGATAGTGACTTTTATCTGAGACTTCTAAATACATCTATAACAAAGCAAGTTATGTTACAAGCTGAGGGTACTGGGCAAAAAGTACTATCATTAAGTAAATTTAAATCAATAAAGACATTAGTTCCATCTCTTCCTGAACAATCCGCTATCGGCTCCCTTTTCCGCACCCTCGATGACCTTCTGGCTAGCTACAAGGAAAATCATGCTAACTATCAATCCCTAAAGGCAACCATGCTCTCCAAGATATTTCCCAAAGCTGGACAGACCGTTCCTGAGATTCGTTTGGCTGGATTTGAAGGTGATTGGGAACTAATCAAGTTAGGCGAGGTTTGTGATTTGATTACGAAGGGAACTACGGCAAAATCTCAATCAGAAAAAGGGAAGGTAAATTTTGTAAAAGTTGAAAACTTGAAAGAAAACGAAATATATCCTGTTGTTAAAATTTCAGAGGAGGAACATTTGGGAAGTTTGAAGAGATCTATTTTGTTTGAAGGAGATATATTGTTTTCGATTGCTGGTACTCTTGGTAGAACTGCAATTGTTAGAAATAATATTCTTCCGGCTAATACAAATCAAGCTCTTGCAATTATTAGAGGGTATAAATTAGATACATATTTTTTATTAGTAGTATTATCTGGGGAAGTTGTGAAAGATTATATCCGAAAAAATCCTACAGTAGGTGCACAACCAAATTTATCTTTAGAACAAGTTTCATCTTTAAAAATACAAGTTCCTTCCATAGAAGAACAACAAGCCATCGGCTCCTATTTCTCAAACCTCAATAACCTCATCAGCTCTCACCAAGAAAAAATTTCGCAGCTAGAAACACTGAAAAAGAAACTCTTACAGGATATGTTTGTCTAAGGAGAAATTATGTATAGTTCTAAAAAAGATTTGATTGAAAAGTTAGAATTTGAAAAGAAAAGGTTTCGAGATAATTTAAGTCAAATAGCTGATTATGAAAAAGATTTATATAATCGAGTGGATGATTATCTATTTAAGCTTATTTCTTTTATAAATGAAGAGCTAGATGAAGAAGTTTTGTCTAATAATGTAACGGTAAGGTACAAAACATTACGTGATAATTTGTTAGAAAGCATCTACAATTGTTTTGGTGGAGAAATTTATCTGTATGATTCTATATTTCCTCAAATTATATATAATTTTGAAGTAATTAAACTTTTCTCTTTCATTTCCAAAATAGATTCTACTACTGTTATTATAGGGGCAAATGGGGCAGGAAAATCAAGTCTTATTAATGAATTAAGAAAGAATAATAGTAAGATTAATAGTAATGAAATGTATGTTTTGCCAGCACAGAAATTATTATATTTTGTTTCAAATATCCATGATCGAAATGAAATTACTAGAGATAGATATATTCAAGATTTAAAAGAAGTCGTTCTTAAATATAACACAATTGCTTTACAACCATTCCAAATTGAAAAGGATTTTTCAAATACGTTTACCAAACTAATAACATTTTTGATAAAGGATTATGCTAAGATAGCGACTGATGCATCTAGAGGGGTGGAAGGATTACCTCTGGCTTTATGGGATAGAGTAGAGCGGATATGGAATAAAATTTTTCCAGAAATAACGTTTGTTCTTGAATCGAATGAAAGGGTAGTTGAAGTTGAAAAAAATGGGTCTAAATATAGTATAAATGGACTTAGTGATGGAGAACGTTGCATATTGTTTTATATTGGTAATGTCCTTCTAGCTCCAGAAAATAGTTATATTATCGTTGATGAACCAGAAACATTTCTAAACGCAGCTGTCTATAATGAATTATGGGATTTGCTCATATCAGAGCGACCTGATTGTCAATTTATTTTTGCTTCACATAACATGGACTTTGTTCAATCTAGAACAAATGCAACCTATATCTGGTGTAAGAATTTCGAAGCACCTTATGATTTTGATTATGAACTATTGGAAGACTCACAAGAAATGCCTTTATCCTTATTGACTGAAGTATCTGGGACAAGAAAGCCAATATTATTTTGTGAGGGAACTAAAACGAGTATAGACTATCAGATTTATTCCAAATTATTTAGTGATTTTTGTTTTGTCAAACCAGTTCAAGGGCATAAACAAGTTATTCAATACACAAAAGCTTACAATAAATTAGAGAAAACATATGGTAATAAAGCATACGGCATTATTGATTATGACTGGATGGATGAGGCAAGAATTGAAAGCTATAAAAAGAAAAATATTTTTGTGCTCCCTTTTAATGAGATAGAGATGCTTTTGGTAGATGAAGAAACAGTGAATTCTGTTCTATCTGATGATGAGGAAGATAAAAAACAAAAAATTAATAAACTTCGAGACACTGTTATTGGTTTATGTACAACAAATAAAGATAAGATAATACGAATTGCCTTGAAAAAGAAACTTGATGAATTTATGGAAGGGCATTTGATAGAAACAAGAGAACCAACCGAGGATGAAGCACGGACATTTTTAGAAAATTTATCAGAAAAATTTGATATAACTGTAACATTAGAAAATATAACTAAAATTGTTGAAGATAGCATAGATTCTTCGGATTTTTCGAAAATTTTAAAGATTTGTAATTTGAAAAATGAAATAATTGCATCCAAAGAAATTAAAGAATTAGTTTCTAACTTTAAAGAAAAAGCTTTAAGCAGTATTGCAATGAATAATGATTTACAGATTACATTACGTCATAAATATTTTGAAGAATTAGAAATGAAACTATTGGATAGATAGTTAGATTTTTGAGTTAATAAAAAGAAAGAAACACTATGGAAACAACACAAACGTCCCAGTCGCTCTACCAAGCCCTGTGGAACTCAGCGGATGTTCTCCGCTCCAAGATGGATGCAAATGACTATAAGTCCTATCTTTTGGGCATGGTCTTCTATAAGTATCTGTCAGACAAGATGCTCTTTTTCGTGGCGGAGACTATGGAAGAGGGGACAGATAGTCTTGAGGATGCTCTTGAGGTCTATCGTAACTACTACGAGGATGCGGAGACCCATGAGGATCTGGTCTCTGTCATGAACGATGAGCTCAACTATATCATCAAACCAGACCTGACCTTTACAGCTCTGGTAGCACGTGTTAATGAGGGAACTTTCCAGCTGGAAGATCTAGCTCAAGGTTTTCGTGATATCGAGCAGAGTGACGACCTCTATGAAAATCTCTTTGAAGATATCGACCTCTACTCTAAAAAGCTAGGAGCAACTCCGCAAAAGCAAAACCAAACGGTAGCAGCAGTTATGAAAGAGTTGGCCGTGCTAGATGTGGCTGGTCATGCTGGTGATATGCTGGGGGATGCCTATGAGTATCTGATCGGTCAGTTTGCGACTGACTCGGGTAAGAAGGCTGGTGAGTTCTATACGCCTCAGCCTGTTGCCAAGCTCATGACTCAGATTGCCTTTTTGGGTCGTGAGGACCAGGAAGGTTTTACCATCTATGATGCGACTATGGGGTCTGGCTCTCTCTTGCTCAATGCCAAGAAGTACTCTCACAAACCGCAGACAGTTGTCTACTTTGGTCAGGAGCTCAATACCTCGACTTATAACCTAGCTCGGATGAACATGATTCTACATGGTGTTCCAGTTGAGAATCAATTTCTCCACAATGCCGATACACTGGATGAAGACTGGCCGACTCAAGAGCCGACCAACTTTGACGGTGTTCTCATGAACCCACCATACTCTGCCAAGTGGTCAGCAAGCTCTGGTTTTATGGCTGATCCTCGTTTCTCTCCTTTTGGAAAACTGGCGCCCCAGTCCAAGGCTGACTTTGCCTTTCTCTTGCATGGATATTACCACCTCAAGCAGGATAATGGGGTCATGGCTATCGTCCTTCCTCACGGTGTTCTTTTCCGTGGAAATGCGGAGGGAACCATTCGCAAGGCCTTACTAGAAGAAGGGGCCATTGATACGGTTATCGGTCTACCTGCTAATATCTTCTTTAACACTAGCATTCCGACTACGGTTATCATTCTCAAAAAGAATCGTACCAATCGCGATGTCTACTTTATCGATGCTTCTAAGGAGTTTGATAAGGGGAAAAATCAAAATATCATGACGGATGCCCATATCGAGAAGATTCTAGAAGCCTACAAGTCTCGTGAGGAGATGGATAAGTTTGCCCATCTAGCAAGCTATGAAGAAATCGTCGAAAATGACTACAACCTCAACATCCCTCGCTATGTAGATACCTTTGAGGAAGAAGAAGTAGAGCCACTGACAGACATCGTCAGCAAGATTAACGAGACAAATAAAGCTATCGAAAGCCAAACAGCTTCATTACTTGAAATGCTGAACCAGCTCCACGGAACCACACCAGAAGCTGATGCTGAGCTCAAAGAGTTTTTGAAAAACTTTAAAGGGTGATGGGCTTAATTGATTCGCTCATTTTTAAAATACAACTTTGTTTCCGTATTTCCTGGGAACTAGTAGAAAGTTAGGAGAAATATGGGAAATAACAACCAACTTGCCCTTTGTCAGCAACTCTGGGCGGAAAATAAATACCTTGTTTTGAGTCATTCTAGTAATATTTACAAGGACATTCGCCAGTATCTCAAGCAAGAAGTGGTGGAGCTGAGTCAGGTTCAAGAGATGATTGACCGTGCCTGCCAGATTCCAGAACACAGGGGTCAGGTTTGCAATGCCTTTCAGCATATTTGGGGCTATTTTAAAAAGCAAGCCAGCCTCGATGAGCGCAAAGACTATATGCTCTTGTTGGATCGCTATCGCTTTGGTCAGGCTTCAAAGGAAGACTTGATTGCTAGGACTCGAGGCTTGCTTGAACGCTACCCAAATGCTTATCTGCAACATTCTACCTTGTTGAAAGGAGACTCCCATGAGACTTTGGCATGAGGCTTTGATCCCACAGCTTCCCCGTCCGCAGCTCTTGGGGCAACATCGAGAGTGCTGCGCCCTTCGTGGTAATGGCTGGGGCAGAAAGCATGCGACGGTTGACTATGTTTTTACCCACTCGCCCTATCGTCTCTATGCCTATCATCGTTTGATCATGGAGGAGATGGCTGACCGTGGCTACAATGTCAGTCCAGAGTGGCTGGACAAGAACTACCGTGGCAAGACCTGCCCTCCTTATCAAGACTTAGCAGAGGAGAAGCTGAAAAGTCCTATCTATAGCGAACATGATGCTAGCTACTATGAGGAGTGTCTGGCTAATCTCCGTGAGAAGGGGATAGAGCTGGAGTAATAGTAAGGATTTTCTTAAATTTATAACTCTTTTCGTAATTTTTTCGAATCATAAAAATGAGACCTTTAAAATTTTCTAAGGTCTTCTTTTTATAAGTATTTGAATTTACTTTTAATAACTTTTAAGTTATAATTAAATTGAAAAGAGGTTGCTTGGTGCACACAATTTACTTCTATAAGGACAAAAATGGAAATGAGCCAGTCTTGGATTATATGAGAGAATTGGCTAGTCGTAAAAGTAAAGATAGTCGCATTAAACTGAATAAACTAAACGACTATATTGAGTTGCTTAGTCAGCATGGGACTAGAGCTGGTGAACCCTATATGAAACATTTGGAAGATGAGATATGGGAATTAAGACCTCTTAGGGATAGGATTTTATTTGTAGCTTGGCTTGATGGGAGTTTTGTTCTTTTACATCATTTTGTTAAAAAGACTCAGAAAACTCCTAGGAGAGAGATTGAAAAGGCCAAGCGTGAACTGAAGGACTTAAAAGAAAGAGGAGTAAGTGATGAAAAATAGTGCCATTGGGAGTAACTGGAAGGATGTTCGGTCTCAACTCTTTACCAAGGAGGAAATCCTTGAAAGTGATATGCGAGTAGCTATCATGAGTGAGTTAATTGAAGCTAGACATGATCAAGGTATCAGTCAGAAAAAACTAGAAGAACTCAGTGGAGTGAGCCAGCCTGTCATAGCTAGGATGGAAACAGGAAAGACCAGTCCTCAGTTAGATACCGTCTTAAAAGTTCTAGCCAGTTTAGGCAAGACACTCGCAGTAGTCCCGCTTGAACAGGAAAAAGGTTGATAGGGATGGAATGACTTGGTTTGCTAAAATCATCCACTGGATAATATTACCTCCCGTCCGCACTTTCTAAGGGAAATATCAGAATGACTAAAAGAAAACCGACCTATAGTCTTTTATAATAACAAGCCATAGTCGGATCTCAGTTTACTCAAGTTTGACTATAAACAGGACTATCTTGAAAATCTGTTAATCATTGTCTACCAAAGGATTTGGGGAATCTTCTCCAAATCTTTTTTTGTACTTCAAATTACGATATAGTTTCAAACTATATCAAAGCCTAATTTTTTACAATTATACAGACGCTTTCTTTTCTGTTAAGATAGTTTCAACAACAATTTTTGGAGGACAAAACATGTCAACTACAATTATCGGTTTCCCTCGTTTGGGTGAATTCCGCGAATTAAAATTTACAACTGAAAAATACTTTAGAAAAGAAATCTCAGAAGAAGAACTCTTGGCTGCTGCGAAAGAATTGCGTGCAAAACACTGGAACATCGTTAAAGAAAAAGGCATCACTGAAATCCCATCAAATGACTTTTCTCACTATGACAACTTCCTTGATGCTGCTTTCCTTTTCAACGTAGTTCCTGCATCTGTTCAAAACTTGGACTTATCAGATCTTGAACGCTACTTTGCTTTGGGGCGTGGTTACCAAGGAGAAAAAGGGGATGTCCGTGCCCTTCCAATGAAGAAATGGTTCAACACCAACTACCACTACATCGTTCCAAAATTTGAAAAAGACACTCAAGTAAAATTGGCTGGTCACAAGATCTTTGATGAGTTCCAAGAAGCTAAAGAACTTGGCCTTAACACTCGTCCTGTGCTTGTAGGTCCATTCACGTTCCTTCAATTGTCAGACTTTGAAGAAGGTGTTAAAGCAGAAGACTTCGTAGATAGCTTTGTAGCTGCTTACCAAGAAGTTTTTGCAAAATTGGCTGAACTTGGTGCGACTCGTATCCAACTCGATGAAGCTGCTCTTGTCAAAGACTTGACAGAAGAAGAAAAAGCCCTCTTCTTGAACATCTACAACAAGCTCTTGGCTGATAAAAAAGGTCTTGAAGTCTTGCTTCAAACTTACTTCGGTGACGTTCGTGACGTCTACGCTGACCTTGTGAAATTGCCAGTAGATGCCATCGGTCTTGACTTTGTTGAAGGTAAGAAAACTCTTGAACTCGTTAAAGGTGGCTTCCCAGCTGACAAGACTCTTTATGCAGGTATTGTCAATGGTAAGAACATCTGGCGCAACAACTACGAAAAGAGCTTGGCTATTCTTGAGCAAATCCCAGCTGAAAACATCGTTTTGACAAGCTCATGCTCACTTCTTCATGTGCCATTTACAACTGCTAATGAAGATTTTGAACCAGCTATTTTGAACCACTTTGCTTTTGCAGTAGAAAAATTGGATGAAATCCGTGACTTGGATGAAATCCGCAACGGTCAAGGTGCAGAAGCTCTTGCAGCTAACAAAGAACTCTTTGCGACTGAACGTGTTGGTGAAAATGCGGAACTTCGTGCGCGTATCGCAGGATTGACTGACGCAGACTACACTCGTTTGCCAGCCTTCGCAGAACGTGAAGCTATCCAAGAAGAAGCATTCAAACTTCCAGCTCTTCCAACAACTACCATCGGTTCATTCCCTCAAACAAAAGAAGTTCGTGCCAAACGTTTGGCCTTCCGTAAGGGTGAATTGTCACAAGAAGAATACGATGCCTTCCTTGCTGAGACTATCGACGAATGGATCAAATGGCAAGAAGAAGTTGGATTTGACGTGCTTGTACACGGTGAATTCGAGCGTAACGACATGGTTGAGTACTTCGGTCAAAACTTGTCAGGTTACCTCTTCTCTAAGAACGGTTGGGTACAATCATACGGTATGCGTGGGGTTAAACCGCCAATCATCTGGGGTGATGTGACTCGTCTCAACCCTATCACTGTGAAATGGTCTAGCTACGCACAAAGCCGTACAGACAAACCTGTTAAAGGTATGTTGACTGGACCTGTTACTATCCTTAACTGGTCATTCCCACGTGAAGACATCTCTATCAAGGATTCTACTCTTCAAATCGCTCTTGCTATCAAGGATGAAGTTCTTGACCTTGAAGCTGCAGGCGTGAAAATCATCCAAATCGACGAGGCTGCCCTTCGTGAGAAATTGCCACTCCGTCGTAGCGACTGGTACGAAGACTACCTTGACTGGGCTATTCCAGCCTTCCGCTTGGTACACTCAACAGTAGCGCCAGACACACAAATCCACACTCACATGTGTTACTCAGAATTTACAGATATCATCCCAGCTATCGACAACATGGATGCAGACGTTATCTCATTTGAAGCTAGCCGTTCAAACCTTGAAATCTTGGACGAACTCAAAGCGAAAAACTTCCAAACAGAAGTTGGACCTGGGGTTTACGATATCCACTCACCTCGTGTGCCTAACGAAGGCGAAATCGACCACACCATCGAAGCTATCCTTGCGAAAGTACCTAGCAAGAAAGTTTGGATCAACCCTGACTGTGGTTTGAAAACACGTGGTATCCCAGAAACGAAAGAAAGCTTGATCCGCCTTGTAGACGCTGCGAAAGCTGCGCGTGAAAAATTGTAAGAAAAGACAATTCTCTCTACACGGTTGATCAGTAAGAAATCAACTAGAAAAGGTTCATACATATGTCACGTCAAACACCGTCCCTCTCATTTGAAGTTTTCCCTCCAAACCCAGAAGTAGGCAATGACAAAATTATCGCAGCCCTGAAAGACATGCAGGGCTTGGCACCACACTTCATCAGTGTGACTGCTAGTAATAATAAATTTAATATCAAAGAGACGACGGTTCGTTTGGCAGACTATATCCAAAATGACTTGGAGATCCCAACCATTGCTCACTTGCCAGCTATCTATTTGACTAAGGATAAGGTGGCTGAGACCATTGCGGATTTGGATAAAGTTGGTGTTCAGAAAATCTTGGCTCTTCGTGGAGATATCATTCCAGGTGTTGAGCCTCAAAAAGATTTCCGTTACGCCACAGACTTGATTGAGTTTATCACTGAACAGGCACCACACTTTGATATTGTTGGGGCTTGTTACCCAGAAGGGCACCCGGATTCGCCAAACCAAATCTCAGATATCCAAAATCTCAAGAAAAAAGTGGATGCAGGATGCTCTAGTCTAGTAACGCAACTTTTCTTTGACAATGAGCGTTTCTACGATTTCCAAGACAAGTGTACCTTGGCAGGGATTGATGTTCCTATTCATGCAGGGATCATGCCAATCCTTAACCGTAACCAAGCTCTTCGTCTCTTGAAGACTTGTGAGAATATCCATCTCCCACGTAAATTTAAGGCTATCTTGGACAAGTATGAGAATGACCCTGAGTCACTCAGAGCAGCAGGACTTGCCTATGCCGTAGACCAAATCGTGGACTTGGTAACGCAAGACGTAGCAGGGGTACATCTCTACACCATGAACAATGCAGACACTGCTCAGTACATCCACCAAGCAACCCATGCCTTGTTCAATCACCAATCTTAAAATATTAAAAAGCAAACCATTCTTCTTTTCATAGAGGAATGGTTCCTTTTTGATAGAAAAGACCGTACTTTTTAAGAAAAATATGATAAAATAGACTCTGTACGTACTTGATACAAAGATGAGGGTATAAAATAATACAATGCATCAAACTGCAAGGTTTAGCGACACGAGCGAGTCAAATCGATAATATTTGACGAGAGAGTTAGTAAAGCATTTAGCTAATCGCCTAATAGCGATTAGCGTGAAAGGCTTAGATGCTTTAGCATCAATCCTTTCTAATGATTTGTATCCTGATTTTTGTAGGCAAGGCGTATAATATTATCAATCCAAAGGGGATTACAATGACAAAACAAGTGTTTCAAACGACTTTTGCGGGTCGTGAGTTGATCGTAGAGACTGGTCAGGTTGCTAAGCAAGCAAATGGCTCTGTTGTCGTGCGTTATGGTGAGTCAACTGTCTTGACGGCAGCCGTTATGTCTAAGAAGATGGCAACTGGGGATTTCTTCCCGCTTCAAGTCAACTACGAAGAAAAAATGTATGCGGCTGGGAAATTTCCTGGTGGCTTTATGAAACGTGAAGGACGTCCTTCAACAGATGCAACCTTGACAGCGCGTTTGATTGACCGTCCAATCCGTCCAATGTTTGCGGAAGGTTTCCGTAACGAAGTGCAAGTCATCAACACAGTTCTTTCTTATGATGAAAATGCATCTGCACCAATGGCAGCTATGTTTGGATCATCATTGGCCTTGTCTATCTCAGACATTCCGTTTGACGGCCCAATCGCTGGGGTACAAGTAGGTTATGTTGATGGCCAAATCATCATCAACCCTACTCAAGAACAAGCAGAGCAATCGCTTCTTGAATTGACAGTAGCTGGTACCAAGTACGCTATCAACATGGTAGAGTCTGGTGCCAAAGAATTGTCAGAAGAAATCATGTTGGAAGCTCTTCTCAAAGGACACGAAGCCGTTAAAGAATTGATTGCCTTCCAAGAAGAAATCGTTGCGGCAGTCGGTAAAGAAAAAGCAGAAGTAGAATTGCTTCATGTAGATGAGGAATTGCAAGCTGAAATCATCGCAGCCTACAACAATGACCTTCAAAAAGCAGTCCAAGTAGAAGAAAAATTGGCTCGTGAAGCTGCAACTCAAGCAGTCAAAGACCAAGTCACAGCAGTTTACGAAGAAAAATATGCAGACCACGAAGAATTTGACCGTATCATGCGGGATGTGGCTGAAATCTTGGAACAAATGGAACACGCAGAAGTGCGCCGTTTGATCACAGAAGACAAGGTTCGTCCTGACGGTCGTAAGGTTGATGAAATCCGTCCTTTGGATGCACAAGTCGACTACCTTCCTCGTGTACACGGTTCAGGTCTCTTTACTCGTGGACAAACTCAGGCTCTTTCAGTCTTGACCTTGGCGCCAATGGGTGAAACGCAAATCATCGATGGTTTGGATCCAGAATACAAGAAACGCTTTATGCACCACTATAACTTCCCTCAATACTCTGTTGGTGAAACAGGTCGTTATGGTGCTCCTGGTCGTCGTGAAATTGGTCACGGTGCTCTTGGTGAACGTGCCCTTGCGCAAGTCTTGCCAAGCTTGGAAGAATTCCCATATGCTATCCGCTTGGTAGCAGAAGTATTGGAATCAAACGGTTCTTCATCTCAAGCCTCTATCTGTGCGGGAACTCTTGCCCTTATGGCTGGTGGTGTGCCAATCAAGGCGCCAGTAGCGGGTATTGCAATGGGTCTCATTTCTGATGGAAATAACTATACAGTATTGACCGATATCCAAGGTTTGGAAGACCACTTTGGAGATATGGACTTCAAGGTTGCAGGTACTCGTGACGGCATTACAGCCCTTCAAATGGATATCAAGATCCAAGGGATTACTGCAGAAATCTTGACGGAAGCTCTTGCTCAAGCCAAGAAAGCCCGTTTTGAAATCCTTGATGTGATTGAAGCAACCATTCCAGAAGTTCGTCCAGAATTGGCTCCAACTGCTCCGAAAATTGATACCATCAAGATTGATGTGGACAAGATCAAGATTGTCATCGGTAAGGGTGGAGAAACCATCGACAAGATCATCGCTGAAACAGGCGTTAAGATCGATATCGACGAAGAAGGTAACGTATCTATCTACTCTAGCGACCAAGATGCTATCAACCGTGCTAAAGAAATCATTGCTGGTTTGGTTCGTGAAGCTAAAGTGGACGAAGTCTACCATGCCAAAGTTGTGCGTATCGAGAAATTCGGTGCCTTTGTCAACCTCTTTGACAAGACGGATGCCCTCGTTCACATCTCTGAAATGGCTTGGACTCGTACTAATAATGTAGAAGATTTAGTTCAAATTGGTGATTTTGTCGATGTGAAGGTTATTAAGATCGATGAAAAAGGTCGTGTAGATGCTTCTATGAAGGCACTCTTGCCACGTCCACCAAAACCTGAACGTTCAGAAGAAAAAGGGGATAAAGGTCATCGTCATGGCGATCGTCCTCGTCACCACCACAAGGACCACAAACCTAAGAAAGAAACTACAGAAACACCAAAAGACTCAGAATAAGAAAGGAGAAATGTATGGGATGGTGGCGTGAAACCATTGATATCGTAAAAGAAAATGATCCAGCGGCTCGCACCACTTTGGAGGTTCTTTTGACCTATCCTGGTGTGAAAGCCTTGGCTGCCCACCGTCTCTCTCATTTTCTCTGGAAACATGGCTTTAAGCTTTTAGCTCGTATGCATAGCCAGTTTTGGCGTTTTTGGACACAGATAGAGATTCACCCAGGCGCTCAGATCGAATCAGGTGTCTTTATCGACCATGGAGCAGGACTTGTAATTGGGGAAACAGCTATCGTTGAAACAGGCGTTCTTCTCTATCATGGTGTCACTCTCGGTGGTACAGGGAAGGATAGTGGCAAACGCCATCCGACTGTTCGTAAAGGAGCGCTCATATCTGCTCATGCCCAGGTTATCGGGCCTGTAGAAATCGGTGAAAATGCCAAAGTCGGTGCTGCAGCAGTTGTTGTAGCAGATGTTCCTAGCGATGTAACGGTTGTCGGTATTCCAGCCAAGATTGTCAGAGTGCATGGGCAAAAGGATGAACCAACCATTCACGAAGTCGAAGAAAAACGTGAATATTACGTCAATAAACTCGAGCAAGCGAGAGAAGCCAGCCACAGGTCGTCTGGTTTGTAATGAGAAGTGACTCTTTAATTAGGAGGTTAGGTCGATGCTATTAGAAGAATTTGAAAATGTACCTGCTGTTATCGAGCCAACTGATCGAAGCCTCCTTAGTGGTGGAGAAGTTTGTGATACTATTATCTTGTCTTTTAATGGAGAAATCCTTGAACGAGTAAAGCAGATAGATGGTGTCTACGAAGGTGGCTATCTTACCAATCTAAATGGCAAACTGCCATGGTATATCTATGAAAAAGATGGGAGTAAGGTAGCAGTTGCTATGGCTACTATTGGAGCTCCAATGGTTGTTGGACTCTTAGAAGAACTCAAAGCAAGAGGATTTAAGAACTTTATCGTTTTAGGGTCTTGTGGAGTTCTTGACCAGTCTATTCAAGCAGATAAGATTATCCTACCAAGCTCGGCTTTACGTGATGAAGGTACTAGTTATCACTATGCTCCAGCAAGTGATGAAATAGCCTATGAGCGATCTCTACTCTTAACTATGGAAAACGCCTTGGATAAAGCTGGTGTTGAGCATATTCGAACAAAGTCTTGGACCACAGATGCCTTCTATCGTGAGACAGCTGCTAAGGTCAAACGAAGACTTGAAGCAGGAGCTAGAGTTGTTGATATGGAAGCTTCGGCTATCATGGCCTGGGCCCAATATCGACAAACCCAGGTCTATCAATTTTTCTATACAGCTGACTATGTCGTCCATCACAATCATGAGTGGGATGCCAGACGCGAAGAAAGAAAAGTAGATGCTATGACTTTCTTTGAGATAGCCTTAGTAATTGCCAGAGAGCTGGATTGAAACTACTCTTTACGATAAACAAGAAACAGAAAGGAGTCAGTGAGTGATTAAAATCTATGACACCATGTCTCGTGATTTGCGAGAATTTGTACCAATCGAGGACGGCAAGGTCAAGATGTATGTCTGTGGGCCGACAGTTTATAACTATATCCACGTGGGGAATGCCCGCTCGACAGTAGCCTTTGACACTATTCGTCGCTATTTTGAATATCGTGGCTATGAAGTTGCCTACATTTCCAATTTCACGGATGTGGATGACAAGATTATCAACCGTGCTAAGGAAGAAGGTATCACACCTCAGGAAGTAGCGGACAAGTATATCGCTGCCTTTCGTGAGGATGTGACAGCCTTGGGTGTGAAGCCTGCGACTCGTCATCCACGTGTTGTAGAGTTTATGGCTGACATCATCCGCTTTGTAGAAGACTTGATTGAAAAGGGCTATGCTTATGAGAGTCAAGGAGATGTCTATTTTCGTGTAGAAAAATCTCATAACTATGCTAAGTTGGCCAATAAAACCTTGGAAGACTTGGAGCTAGGAGCTTCAGGTCGTACAGATGAGGAAACAGCTCGTAAGGAAAATCCGGTCGACTTTGCCCT
Organism: Streptococcus sp. V728; assembly: GCF_052077995.1. Taxonomy (NCBI): domain Bacteria; kingdom Bacillati; phylum Bacillota; class Bacilli; order Lactobacillales; family Streptococcaceae; genus Streptococcus; species Streptococcus sp. V728. The sequence continues at coordinate 111,076 of NZ_JBQJJH010000001.1, forward strand.
CTGGAAAGCTGCAAAACCAGGTGAGATTTCTTGGGATAGCCCATGGGGATCAGGTCGCCCAGGCTGGCACATTGAGTGTTCAGTCATGTCAACTGAGATTTTAGGAGATACCATCGATATTCACGGTGGTGGTGCTGACCTTGAGTTTCCTCACCACACCAACGAAATTGCCCAGTCAGAAGCTAAGACAGGTAAGACCTTTGCCAACTACTGGATGCACAATGGATTTGTCAACATTGACAATGTCAAGATGTCTAAGTCTTTGGGGAACTTCATTACAGTACACGATGCCCTTGAAACTATCGATGGTCAAGTGCTTCGTTTCTTCTTTGCGACGCAACACTACCGCAAACCTATCAACTTTACAGAAAAAGCAGTGCGTGATGCAGAGACTAATCTCAAGTATTTAAAGAACACTTACGAGCAACCATTTTCTGGGACTGTAGATGCTCAGGAGTTACAGGCATTTAAAGACAAGTTTGTAGCTGCTATGGATGAGGATTTCAATACAGCTAATGGAATCACAGTTGTTTTTGAGATGGCCAAATGGATCAATTCAGGCAACTATGATGCAACTGTGAAGGAAGCTCTTGCGGCCATGTTAGAAGTCTTTGGAGTAGTCTTTGTCGAAGAAGTTTTGGATGAAGAGATTGAAGCCTTAATTCAAAAACGCCAAGAAGCGCGTGCCAATCGTGACTTTGCGACAGCTGACCAAATCCGTGACCAACTAGCTGCTCAAGGGATTAAACTACTTGATACCAAGGATGGAGTGAGGTGGACACGTGATTGATGTCAATCTCATTAACGGGATTGCGCTAGCCTTTGAAGGAGATGCAGTTTATTCAATGTATATTCGCCGTCATCTCATTCTTAAAGGAATGACCAAGCCCAATAAACTCCACCAAGAGGCCACTAAGTATGTATCAGCTAAGGCTCAAGCTCGCTTGATTTCCCTCATGCTGGAGGAGCAAGTCCTAACGGAAAAAGAAGAAGAAATCTATAAACGTGGTCGCAATACCAATAGTCACACCAAGGCAAAGAATGCAGATGTAGTGACCTACCGTATGTCTACAGGTTTTGAAGCGGTCATGGGCTATCTTCATATGACTGAAAACGTAGAGCGCCTAGAAACCTTGATTTCTTGGTGTATCCAAAAAGTGGAGGGCTAGGAATGATTGCAAAAGAATTACTAGATTGGTTTCCACAAGCTCAAATCGTAGACCAGCCAGTCGATAAGGAAGGCTATCTGACGCTTCCGGTATCCTCAAATCAGTGGGTTTTACTGGAAGAAGCTGGACTTAGTGAACGTGAGAAACAGTTGGTGGCTCTCTTAACCCAGCAGGAACAAACCATCTCTCTCAATCCCTGGTATAGCTATTTGATAGAGGGGAAGGGGCAAGCACCGCAGAGCTTTAAAAAGCTACAAGTTGTTTATTGTCACCTTTCCTATTACCAACAGGAAAACCTGACTTCTTGGTTGGATATGATGAAAACCCTCTTTCCTAATTGTGAAACAGTTCTTCAGGTTGGCGCTCAGGATTACCTTTTTGTTCTCCAACAGGATAAATATACCTCGGTTCGCTCAATCCTGACAGATACCTTGGAAGCTGTAGAGTACGACTTTGGAGTTCGTCTGTCTATTATGCTTGGTCAGGTCTGGTCTCAAACAGGAAATCAGAGTTTGACAGATCTCATCATAGCAGAACGTGACTTGTTTAAAAACTGGTGGCGTCAAGGTCATCAAGGATTTCATACGTTTTCTCAACTCTACCTTTGGAGTATGGGTGAAAAAATGGTGGATCTCAGTTTGATCAAAGATTATCTACACCAGATGATTTTGGATCAAGATCAGATTCAGGAAATCATTCTCTCCTTATGGGAAAATAGTGCAGTCCTTACGAAGACAGCTCAGCAACTCTATCTACACCGCAATTCTCTCCAATACAAGATTGATAAATGGGAAGAATTGACAGGGCTACAGTTGAAAGAATTGACAGATTTGACCTTGTGTTATCAGTTGATTTTACCAGATATTATTTAAAGTTTTGTGCAAGTTGCACAGAACTTTTTTATTTTTTTGGTCACCTTGCCATAGAAATGTAAAGCGTTTTCATCTATAATAAAACTATCAAAAATAAAAGGAGTTCACCGAAATGGTAGAATTAAATCTTAAAAATATTTACAAAAAATATCCAAACAGCGAACACTACTCAGTTGAAGACTTCAACTTGGACATCAAAGACAAAGAATTTATCGTTTTCGTAGGACCTTCAGGATGTGGTAAATCAACTACACTCCGTATGATTGCAGGTCTTGAAGACATCACAGAAGGTACTGCATCTATCGATGGTGTGGTTGTCAACGACGTAGCTCCAAAAGACCGTGATATCGCCATGGTATTCCAAAACTACGCTCTTTACCCACACATGACTGTATACGATAACATGGCTTTCGGTTTGAAATTGCGTAAATACAGCAAAGAAGACATCGACAAACGTGTACAAGAAGCAGCTGAAATTCTTGGTTTGAAAGAATTCTTGGATCGTAAACCAGCTGACCTTTCAGGTGGTCAACGTCAACGTGTTGCCATGGGTCGTGCGATCGTCCGTGATGCTAAAGTATTCTTGATGGACGAACCTTTGTCAAACTTGGATGCAAAACTTCGTGTATCCATGCGTGCTGAAATCGCTAAAATCCACCGTCGTATTGGAGCTACAACTATCTACGTAACTCACGACCAAACAGAAGCGATGACACTTGCAGACCGTATCGTTATCATGTCAGCTACTAAAAACCCTGCTGGTACTGGTACTATCGGACGTGTTGAACAAATCGGTACTCCTCAAGAAGTTTACAAAAACCCAGTTAACAAATTTGTAGCAGGATTTATCGGAAGCCCAGCTATGAACTTCATCAACGTTAAATTGAACGGTGATCACATCGTTGGTGACGGCTTCAACTTGAAAGTTCCAGAAGGTGCTTTGAAAGTTCTTCGTGAAAAAGGTTACGAAGGTAAAGAATTGATCTTCGGTATCCGTCCAGAAGACGTGAACGCTGAGCCTGCTTTCCTTGAAACATTCCCAGAATCAGTTGTGAAAGCAACTATCTCTGTATCAGAGTTGCTTGGTTCTGAATCTCACCTATACTGCCAAGTTGGTAAAGATGAATTCGTTGCGAAGGTTGACGCACGTGACTACTTGCAAGCTGGTGCAACTGTGGAACTTGGATTTGACTTGAACAAAGCTCACTTCTTTGACGTAGAAACTGAAAAGACAGTTTACTAAGATATAAGAAATGATCAAACACTGCTAGAAATTTTCTAGCAGTGTTTTTCTTATAAAGCTCTAGATTCTTCTAGTTTTCATATTGACCAAAAAGTGTTAAAATGGTAGGAAGAACTGGAGAGTATGCATGCCAAAAGAAGTAATTTATTCAGGCGATGAAGTCGTCGCTTTAACGCAACAATATTTATCGAAAGAAGATGTGGCTTTTGTACACAAGGCCTTGGTTTACGCTGTAGAATGTCATAGTGGGCAGTATCGTAAATCGGGCGAGCCCTACATTATCCACCCTATTCAGGTAGCAGGTATTTTAGCCAAGCTCAAGCTGGACGCTGTCACTGTTGCCTGTGGTTTTTTGCATGACGTGGTAGAAGACACAGATGCTACTTTGGATGACTTAGAGCGTGAGTTTGGACATGATGTTCGAGTGATTGTAGACGGTGTTACCAAACTTGGTAAGGTCGAGTATAAATCTTTTGAGGAGCAATTGGCCGAGAATCACCGCAAGATGCTCATGGCCATGTCTGAGGATATCCGTGTTATCTTGGTAAAACTCTCTGACCGCCTGCACAATATGCGCACTCTCAAGCATCTTCGTAAGGACAAGCAAGAGCGTATTTCTAGAGAAACAATGGAAATCTATGCACCACTTGCTCATCGTTTGGGGATTTCAAGTGTGAAGTGGGAACTGGAAGATCTCTCTTTCCGCTATCTCAATCCAACTGAATTTTACAAGATTAGTCACATGATGAAGGAAAAACGTCAAGAACGTGAAGCCTTGGTCGATGAAGTTGTGACGAAGCTTGAGGAATATTCATCTGAGCGCCACCTTACAGGAAAAATCTATGGCCGTCCAAAGCATATCTACTCTATCTATCGCAAGATGCAGGACAAGAAAAAACGATTTGAGGAAATCTATGACCTGATTGCCATTCGTTGTATTTTAGATACTCAGAGTGATGTCTATGCTATGTTAGGATATGTCCATGAGCTTTGGAAACCAATGCCAGGCCGTTTCAAAGACTATATTGCCAATCGTAAGGCCAATGGTTACCAATCAATCCATACGACTGTTTATGGACCAAAAGGGCCGATTGAGTTCCAGATTCGTACTAAGGAGATGCACGAGGTTGCTGAGTACGGGGTTGCGGCTCACTGGGCATACAAAAAAGGAATCAAGGGTCAAGTTAATAGCAAGGAATCTGCTATCGGGATGAACTGGATCAAGGAGATGATGGAACTCCAAGACCAGGCGGATGATGCCAAGGAATTTGTAGATACTGTCAAAGAAAACTATCTGGCTGAGGAGATTTATGTCTTTACTCCAGATGGAGCGGTTCGTTCTCTTCCAAAGGATTCTGGCCCGATTGACTTTGCCTATGAGATTCATACCAAGATTGGGGAAAAAGCAACAGGTGCCAAGGTTAATGGCCGCATGGTTCCGTTGACGACCAAGTTAAAAACGGGTGACCAGGTTGAAATCATCACCAATCCAAATTCATTTGGACCAAGCCGTGACTGGCTCAACATGGTTAAAACCAGCAAGGCCCGTAATAAAATTCGTCAGTTCTTTAAAAACCAAGATAAAGAATTGTCTATCAATAAAGGTCGTGAACTGCTGATTAGTCAGCTACAAGAAAACGGCTATGTGGCCAATAAATTTATGGACAAGCGCCACATGGATGAAGTCCTTCAAAAAACCAGCTACAAGACTGAAGAAGCTCTCTTTGCTGCGATTGGTTTTGGAGAAATTGGTGCTATCACTGTCTTTAACCGTTTGACGGAGAAAGAACGTCGTGAAGAAGAACGTGCCAAAGCCAAGGCAGAAGCAGAAGAACTGGTCAAGGGTGGCGAAGTCAAGGTTGAAAACAAGGAAACTCTGAAGGTTAAGCATGAAGGTGGCGTTGTCATCGAGGGTGCCTCTGGTCTCTTGGTACGGATTGCCAAATGTTGTAATCCTGTTCCAGGTGATGATATCGTTGGTTATATTACCAAAGGTCGTGGTGTTGCCATCCATCGTGTGGACTGTATGAACCTTCGTTCACAGGAAAACTACGAGCAACGTCTTCTTGATGTTGAGTGGGAGGACCAATTCTCAAGCAAGGAATATATGGCTCATATCGACATCTATGGACTCAACCGTTCTGGTCTTTTGAATGATATCTTGCAAGTCCTATCCAATACAACTAAGAATATCTCAACGGTTAACGCCCAGCCAACCAAGGATATGAAATTTGCTAATATCCATGTATCCTTTGGAATTTCAAATCTTTCAACGTTAACTACTGTAGTTGATAAGATTAAGAGTGTACCAGAAGTCTATTCAGTTAAACGAACAAATGGCTAAATTGGTTGAGATAGTCAGAAAGGATTTCTATGAGAATTATCGTTCAGCGTGTCAAGGAAGCTCAGGTCTCAATTGAAGGGCAGGTTCATGGTCAAATCAAGCAGGGGCTCTTGCTCTTAGTGGGTGTTGGACCTGAGGATCAGCAAGAAGATTTGGATTATGCAGTGAGAAAACTTGTCAATATGCGAATCTTTTCAGATGCTGAAGGCAAGATGAACCTATCTGTCAAGGATATCCAAGGCGAAATCCTCTCCATCTCACAGTTTACTCTATTTGCAGATACCAAAAAAGGAAATCGTCCAGCCTTTACAGGTGCAGCCAAACCGGATATGGCTCAGGCTCTTTATCAAGAATTTAACCAAAAGCTAGCCAAGGAAGTTCCTGTTAAGACAGGAGTTTTTGGAGCTGATATGCAGGTGGGACTGGTCAATGATGGCCCAGTCACCATTATCCTTGATACAAAAAATAGATAAGAAAAACCAAGCTCGTGTGCTTGGTTTTTTTGCTGATAAAGGATTTTAGTTTAGTTTTTCAACATAGAGTTGTTTGGCGATTTCTACACTGACTTGGAGTTCTTCATTTTTATGAATCAAAGTAAAGGTGTTAGAGAAGTCATCAAACTGTTGAACTTGAAGCTTGTCTCCGATATTGATGTCATGTTTTTCCAGATATTTGAGGAGGTCAAAGCTATCATGAACCCGAGTCAGAAGATAAGTTCCAGCTTCTTTAGTTTCCGCCAGAGGAAGGTTATTGATTTCCACTAAAAGCTCTCCCTTAGCTGGTATGGTTCCACCATGTGGACAGGTTTTTGGAAATCCTAGCATACTTTCTAATCTTTCCACAAAAAAGTCTGAAACGGTATGTTCTAATACTTCAGCTTCCTCATGAATCTGATCACTGGTATAGTCTAAATGATGTACCAGGAAAACCTCAATCAAGCGATGTTTACGATACAGCTCAGAGACCAGTTTTAAACCAATATCAGTGACTAAATAGCCTTTTTTCTTGTCTTTAAGAATGAGATTTTCAGCTTGCATGCGCTTGATCATCTCGGTTACAGCTGGAGGAGATACCTGCATTCGAGCAGCAATTTCCTTATTGGTAACCTTCGGAAATTCCATGCCAATCTCATAAATACATTTCAAATAGTCTTCTTTATTTGGTGTCATTCGCATTTCCTTGTCTATTATCTGTATCTAGTATACCAAAAAAAGCTAGATTTCTCTAGCTTATTGCCTTGTTACTTTAGTTAAGAGACTTAGCTGCTTCGATGGCTGCTTCAAAGTTTGGTTCGCTGTTGATATTATCCACGTACTCTACATAGCGTATGATATTGTCAGTATCGAGAACAAAAACCGCGCGTGCGAGCAGATGCCATTCATTGATTAAGAGGGCGTAATCTCGTCCAAAGGAGTGGTCGAAGTAGTCTGAAAGCATGATGGCATTCTCAATTCCCTCTGCCCCACACCAACGTTTTTGAGCGAATGGAAGATCCATAGAAACAGTGAGGACAACAGTGTTTTCTAAGCTGGCCAATTCTTGGTTAAATCGACGAGTCTGAAGTGAGCAGATGCCGGTGTCAATAGAAGGAATGACACTCAAAATCTTTTTCTTACCATCAAAGTCAGCCAGTGATTTTTTAGAAAGGTCAGTTGTTGTTAGAGAGAAGTCAAGAGCCTTGTCTCCTACTTGTAGTTGTTTTCCTGTAAAAGTTACAGGATTTCCAAGGAATGTAGTCATAAGCTACTCCAATCTTTTTTCTTTCATTTTACATTAAATGTTCAGACTCTTCCAATAATTTGACCGAAATTTAAATAGATAAAAAACGCCAATTCATGGTGACTGACGTTTTTAAAATAATTATTTAGACAAACCTTCAGCAATCTTGTCAAGGTTATATTTCATCATGTTGTAGTAGCTATCGCCTTCTTTACCTTCTTCAGCGATTGAGTCCGTAAAGATTTGAGCATAGATTGGGATGTTTGTGTCTTTAGAAACAGTCTTCATTGGACGATCATCGACACTGGATTCAACAAATAGTGATGGAACCTTCATTTGGCGAAGTTTTTCAACCAAGGTCTTGATTTGGTCAGGTGTTCCTTCTTCTTCAGTATTGATTTCCCAGATGTAAGCACTTGGGACACCGTAAGCTTTAGAGAAGTATTTGAAGCATCCTTCGCTGGTTACGATGAGTTTCTTGTCAGCATCAATAGCGTTAAATTTTTCTTTGGCTTCCTTGTCAAGCTTGTCTAGTTTTTCAGTGTATTCTTTAAGATTCTTTTCGTAGAATTCCTTGTTGTTAGGGTCTTTAGCGATGAGTTGCTTAGCAATATTTTGCGCATAGATGATCCCATTTTCAAGGTTGAGCCAAGCATGTGGGTCTTCTTTCCCTTTTTCATTTTGGCCTTCTAGGTAGATGACATCAACGCCTTCACTGACAGCAAAGTAGTCCTTGTTTTCAGTCTTCTTAGCATTCTCAACTAATTTTGTAAACCAGGCATTCCCACCTGTTTCAAGGTTGATGCCGTTGTAGAATATTAAGTCGGCTTGAGACGTTTTCTTGACGTCTTCAGGAAGAGGTTCGTACTCGTGTGGATCTTGTCCAACAGGCACGATACTATGAAGATCAATCTTATCTCCAGCGATATTTTTAGTGATATCAGCGATAATTGAGTTTGTAGCAACGACTTTTAATTTTTGTCCAGAAGCTGCATCTTTCTTTCCAGTAGAACATGCTACAAGAGCAATGACAGAAAGGCAAAGAACCAGCAATGCACCTAATTTTTTCATTAGATTCCTCCAGAGGGGATTCCCTCGTTATTGTTTGATTTTTTTATTTTTCAGCTTCAGATAGCGTTGTTTTGGTGCGATAAAGAAACTGATAAGAAAGAAACTGGCAGATGTCAGCACGATACTTGAACCTGCAGCCAAGTTAAAGCTATAACCGATAAAAAGTCCCAAGACAGAAGCTAGAGCTCCCAAGCCTGATGAAAGAAAAATCATGCTCTTAAGACTATTAGCGTAAAGATAAGCTGTCGAAGCTGGGGTAATCAGCATGGCTACGATAAGGATGGTTCCGACACTTTGCATAGCAGTCACTGACACCAGAGTCAAGAGTACCATGAGTAGATAGTGGTAGAAATTAACTGGCATGCCCATAGCCTTGGCTAGGAGTTCATCAAAGGATGTAATCAAGAGTTGTTTGAAGAAAATTCCGATAATCAATAGAATGAGAGCTCCCACACCGATGGTAATATACATGTCTAAGTCTTGCACAGCTAAGATATTCCCAAAGAGGATATGGAAGAGGTCAGTCGAGCTTTTAGCCACACTAATCAGGATGATACCCAGAGCCAAGAAGGAAGAAAATGTAATCCCTATGGCAGTGTCGCTCTTGATGATAGAATTCCCCTTGATGTAGGTGATGATGACAGAAGCAAGTAGTCCAAAGATAATAGCCCCGATAAAGAAGTCAATTCCTAAAATAAAAGAAAGAGCTACACCAGGTAAAACAGCGTGCGAGATGGCATCGCCCATGAGAGACATCCCACGTAGAATGATAAAGCAGCCAACAGCTCCGGCTACAACACCGATGACAACTGCTGTAATCAAGGCATTTTGTAGAAAGTGGAAATTCTGCAATCCATCTATAAATTCTCCAATCATAGGTCACCTCCATTGAAAAAGAGTCGGTCACCATAAGCTTGTTTGAGATTGGCTTTGGTAAATGTTTCCTTGGTAGGACCTAGGGCTATTAGCTCCTTGTTGAGAAGGAGTACCTGGTCAAAATAATGGGGAACCTTACCGAGATCGTGGTGGACGATAAGAACCGTCTTACCAGCCTTTTTAAGATCTCTCAGCGTGTTCATGATAATTTCTTCACTGACTGAGTCAATCCCAACAAAGGGCTCGTCTAAGAGAATATAGTCAGCCTCTTGAACTAGACAGCGGGCAATTAAAACACGCTGGAATTGTCCTCCAGATAGTTGACTAATCTGACGATCTGCATAGTCAGAAAGACCTACGATTTCGAGTGCTTCAGCTACCTTTTTCCAGTGGTTTGCTTTTAAAGTGTGAAAGAGTGGGATGGATGGGTAGAGTCCCAGAGAGACACATTCTTTTACCTTGATAGGAAAGTTGTAGTCGATATGAATTTTTTGCTCGACATAGGCAACTTTCTTAAGAGATTTGTTCATTTCTTTATCGTCGATAAAAGCATGTCCTTCATGTGGGATAATGCCCAGCATACTTTTTAATAAGGTTGATTTTCCAGCGCCGTTTGGACCAATAATCCCGGTAATCGTTGGTCCTTGGAGCACTAGTGAAATATCCTTTAGTGCCAAAGTTTCTTTGTAGGAGACACTGAGGTTTTCGATACGTATCATACAGTTGTATTCCTCCTTATTTTAATATACCTTAATTTTATTTTTAAGTCAAGTTAATTTTGGTAAAAATTAAAATATTAATAATGAAATCAAATAGGAGGAGAAGGCATTTTTAATTGCATTCCCCAGGGAATTTTGCTAAGCTAGGAATAAGTGAAATTAGGAAAGTGAGAACAAAATGACACGTTATCAAGATGATTTTTATGATGCTATAAATGGTGAATGGGAAAAGACTGCAGTCATTCCAGCTGACAAATCACGAACAGGTGGTTTTATCGACCTTGACGAAGAAATCGAAGACCTCATGCTAACGACAACTGACAAATGGTTGGTTGGAGAAGATGTTCCAGAAGATACCATCTTAGCAAACTTTGTCAAATACCATCGTATGGTCAGAGATTTCGATAAGCGAGAAGCTGATGGCATCAAGCCAGTCCTTCCTATGCTTAAGGAATACCAAGATTTGGAGAGCTTCGCAGACTTTACAAGCAAGCTAGCAGAGTTTGAGCTAGCAGGGAAACCAAACTTCCTTCCATTTGGAGTATCACCAGACTTTATGGATGCTAGAACCAATGTTCTCTGGGCTAGTGCTCCAGGAACAATCTTGCCTGACACAACCTACTATGCGGAAGACCATCCACAGCGCGAGGAATTATTGAACCTTTGGAAAGAAAGTACTGCGAATCTCCTCAAAGCCTATGACTTCTCAGATGAAGAAATCGAAGATCTTTTAGAGAAACGATTGGAGTTGGATCGCCGTATCGCAGCAGTCGTACTTTCAAACGAAGAGAGTTCAGAATATGCCAAACTCTACCATCCATACTCTTATGAAGATTTCAAGAAGTTTGCACCTGCTCTACCTCTCGATGACTTCTTCCAAACTGTGATTGGTCAAACTCCAGATAAGGTTATCGTAGATGAGGAACGTTTCTGGCAAGCAGCAGAGCAATTCTATAGTGAAGAAGCTTGGCCTTTGCTCAAGGCAAGCTTGATCTTGAGTGTGGTCAATCTTTCAACTAGCTATCTGACAGATGAGATTCGCATTTTGTCAGGTGCCTATGGCCGTGCTCTTTCAGGTGTTCCAGAAGCCCAAGATAAGCGCAAGGCTGCTTACCACTTGGCCCAAGGACCATTCAAACAAGCGCTCGGTCTTTGGTATGCACATGAAAAATTCTCTCCGGAAGCTAAGGCAGACGTTGAGAAAAAAGTGGCAACTATGATTGATGTTTATAAGGAACGCTTGGCTAAGAATGACTGGTTAACTCCTGAAACGCGAGAAAAAGCTATCGTCAAACTCAATGTTATCAAGCCTTATATTGGTTACCCAGAAGAGCTGCCAGCTCGCTACAAGGACAAGGTAGTGGATGAATCTGCTAGTCTCTTTGAGAATGCTCTTGCCTTTGCGCGTGTAGAAATCAAGCACAGCTGGAGCAAATGGAACCAGCCAGTTGACTACAAGGAGTGGGGAATGCCTGCTCATATGGTTAATGCCTACTACAATCCACAAAAGAATTTGATTGTCTTCCCGGCTGCTATCTTACAGGCACCTTTCTATGACTTGCATCAGTCATCTTCTGCCAACTATGGTGGTATCGGTGCGGTTATTGCCCATGAAATTTCTCACGCCTTTGATACTAATGGTGCTTCCTTTGATGAAAATGGTAGCCTCAAGGACTGGTGGACAGAAAGCGACTATGCAGCCTTTAAAGAAAAAACACAGAAGGTTATCGACCAGTTTGATGGTCAAGAATCTTACGGTGCAAAAATCAATGGGAAATTAACCGTGTCAGAAAACGTTGCCGACCTTGGAGGAATCGCTGCAGCGCTAGAAGCTGCTAAGAGAGAACCGGACTTTTCAGCGGAAGAATTCTTCAACAACTTTGCTCGTATCTGGCGTATGAAAGGTCGTCCAGAGTTGATGAAACTCATGGCTAGTGTTGATGTGCACGCGCCAGCTAAACTCCGTGTCAATGTCCAAGTGCCAAACTTTGATGACTTCTTTACAACCTATGATGTCAAAGAAGGCGACGGTATGTGGCGCTCACCAGAAGACCGCGTGATTATTTGGTAATCAAAAAACCAAGGATGGAGTCCTTGGTTTTTATGTTTTAGAAAAATGGGTTAAAGGTTTTTTCGTGCGCGATAGTCGTAGCCGGACCATGTCCTGGATAGACATCGTAGTTTGGAAGGGTGAAGAGCTGGGTTTGGATACTATGAAGGAGTTGTTCCATACTACCAGTTGGCAAGTCTGTTCGTCCAATAGTTTCACGGAAAAGAGCATCACCCGTTAAGACCAAGTGTCCATCTGGGAAAACCAATGAAACTCCACCGATAGAGTGACCTGGAGTTGGTAAGACTGTGAAGCGGAATTCTTCAATCTGGTATTCTTCATGAAAGACAAAGGTATGTTCAGCTGGTCTACATACGACATCTGCCATATCGTCATGACGAGGAAGGCCTGAGAGGTTGTCGACAGGTGTATAGAGCCAAGAAGCTTCACTCTCTGCCACATAGACTGGAGGATTTCCAAAAGTATCTCTGACCAAGTCCAGACTCATAATATGGTCGTAGTGGGTGTGGGTTAGAAGAATGGCACAGACTGGTTTGTTGATGGTCTCGATAGTCTTGCGAATAGCATCCCAGTTGCTACCAGGATCAACCACGATTAGGTGATTGTCTCCTTCGAGATAATAAGTGTTTTCATAGGCAACAGGGTTCACGGTTTTATGGATTTTCATAGGATTTCCTCTTTCAAAGAATTTACAATTTCTAGTATAACACAGAAGGACAAAATAAGGAATCGATCAACAAGAAAGTCCCTTCATAAAAGAAGGGACTTTTTAGTACATTAAAAATGATTTTTCCAGGCTTGGAAGCGGGCATCCAGTAGGAGTTGTGTCAGATTTTTTAAGATTTCAACTTGCTCAGGTTCTAGAGTTTGTGCCTGGGAAACTAGTTGTCGAACATGTTCGATCGCGTTTTTTGAAGATAGTTCATTAATGGAGCTAATTCCAGACTCTAGGATAGTTCCAAAGAAGAGATCAAAATAAAGTTCTAATTCCTCATCGGGAACACTATCCACCCATTCTTTAAGAGTGTCTTTGATTTGTAGACTTTCGCTATTGATTGCCTCTAGTTGGACAAAGTGGTGTCCTTCAGTTAACCAGCTAAAGGTACTGTGTTGAGCGATGCCACCGAGAGCCGTAGATTTAACAACTGTAGGAGTATCAGGAACTTCCAGCATCATGCCAATGACAGAACCTTGTGGGACGAAACGATGAATTTTTGGAATCACTTCCTGATAGCCTGTGGTTTCAGTCAGTTCAGCTTGGAGGCCAGGGGCATCATAGGTATAAACTGCGGATATTTTTTTTTGCAATTCAGGTTGGATTTGACTAGCAGCGTAGACGGCTAGATTCCCGCCTTTAGAATGTCCAGCAACCATCACTTTCTGTTTTGGATGTTGGGTAAAGAAATCTTCCAAATACTCAAGAGCATGCTTTTGGGCAGGGATTTCCTTCATGTAGGTCATGTGGAAATCTTCCTTCCAACCAATAATACTATCATCCGTTCCTCGAAAGACAATCAGATAAGTATCTAAGTTAAGACGATAGGTCATAGCAGCAAACTGTTTCTGTTGCTCGGTATCAATCTCGTTGACAAAGTTTGATAGCTTGCAATTTCTAAAACGTTTGTGTTGGGCAAGTTGGTCTAAAAGTTGCAGACGTTCTTTATTGGTCAGCATGGTACTTTCTCGCGGGACACGTGTTGCGACATCGCTTAAACGATTGACAGGTTGGTCCAAAAGGTTATCAAAAGGAAGATAAGTCAGCTCTGTTAAAGCTAATACATCTAGTTCATTTAAGGGGAGATCATAAAAAGAATCGTATTGAACATCAGTTAGGTAGTCAAAAATATTGGCCATGGGAATTCCTTTCTTAACTTTTATCATATCAGATTTGCATCAATTTCGCTAGTAGTCAGGAGAATTTTGCTATAATATAGAAAAAGGAGGAGCAGATGCATAAGATTTTACTAGTAGAAGATGATCCAGTAATCCGTCAACAAGTTGGGAAAATGCTCTCCGAATGGGGTTTTGAAGTAGTCATGGTAGAAGACTTTATGGAAGTTCTAACGCTATTTGTTCAATCTCAACCTCATCTGGTTCTTATGGATATTGGTCTTCCCTTGTTTAATGGCTATCATTGGTGCCAGGAAATCCGCAAGATTTCCAAAGCTCCTATTATGTTTCTGTCCTCCAGAGACCAGGCTATGGACATTGTGATGGCTATTAATATGGGAGCAGATGATTTTGTGACCAAGCCATTTGATCAGCAGGTCCTCTTAGCCAAGGTACAGGGATTATTGCGACGCTCTTATGAGTTTGGGCGGGATGAGAGTCTATTAGAATATGCAGGAGTAATCCTCAATACCAAGTCTATGGATTTGCATGTTGAGGGGCAGGCAATCACGCTGACAAAGAATGAATTTCAAATCCTGCGTGTCTTATTTGAACATGCAGGTAATATCGTGGCGCGTGATGACCTGATGCGAGAACTCTGGAATAGTGACTTTTTCATCGATGATAACACTCTTTCTGTTAATGTTGCGCGTTTGCGTAAGAAACTGGAAGAGCAAGGTTTGGTAGGATTTATTGAAACTAAGAAAGGAATAGGATACGGGTTAAAACATGCTTAATTGGAGACAATTTTTTCTAGCCTATCTTCGCTCACGGATTCGCCTTCTAGTCTTCATTTTTTTGATTAGCTGCCTTGCCCTCGCCTTTCACATTTTATTTACAAATCTAGGTTCTTACTTTCTTTACTTCTTTCTGCTTTGTAGTTTTCTAACCCTTTTATTTTTCATCTGGGATATCCTAGTAGAAGCAGAAGTTTATCGTAAGGAATTGCTTTATTCTGAAAGAGAACCAAAATCTCCTTTGGAATGTGCTCTAGCAGAAAAATTGGACGAACGCGAAGCTGAGCTTTATCAAAAGAAATCAGATGCGGAAAATCGCTATAATGATTTGGTGGACTACTATACTCTCTGGGTTCATCAGATAAAAACCCCAATTGCAGCTAGTAAACTTCTCGTGAGTGAGGTGACGGATCGCCAACTGAAACAACAGCTAGAACAGGAAATTTTTAAGATTGATTCCTATACCAATCTCGTGCTCCAATATCTACGCTTAGAAAGTTTCCATGATGATTTGGTTTTGAAAAAAGAAAATATAGAAAATCTGGTCAAGGAAGTCATTCGCAAATATGCTATTTTCTTTATCCAGAAAAGCCTGAGTATTAATATGCATGACTTGGATAGAAGCATTGTGACGGATAAAAAATGGTTGTTTGTGGTCATTGAACAAATTCTCTCAAATAGCCTCAAGTATACGAATGAAGGTGGAATTGAAATCTATATGGACGGTCAGGACCTTTGTATCAAGGATACAGGAATCGGCATTAAAAATAGTGATGTTCTTCGAGTCTTTGAACGCGGATTTTCAGGTTACAATGGTCGTATGACCCAGCAGTCATCTGGACTTGGTCTCTATTTAACCCAGAAAATTAGCCAAGAATTAGGTCATCAAATCCGTATCGAATCTGAACTTGGTCGAGGAACAACCGTGCGAATTAAGTTTGCGGAAGTGAACCTACTTATTGAGTAAAAAGAAATGCTAAGAGCTTGGAAGAAATCTTTCAAGCTCTTCTTTAGATTTCTATGTAGTGAGAAAATAGGATAGAACAAAGAAAAAGGTAACTGGAATTTTTTCCGTTCACTATCTTTTAAATTAATTGATTTCTTCAGAGAAAGACCGTAAAATTTTTGGTATAATGTCAAGGATGGACTGATGGATATTTAAAGGATTATTTTCAAAAGAATGACAGGTGAGAATAAAAAATATGTAAGATTGGACAGAGGTCTCTCTACCATCGTCTATGCAGAAACAAGATTATATGAAATAAAAGGAGTAACCAATGACCGGAAACTATTCAACACGTGAATACCGTGAAAAATTATATGATGATCTTCATGTTCGATTAAGAGATACTGCAATTTTAATGTGTGCGATTTTTATTGCCTCTATAGGTCTAAATATGAATTCAACAGCTGTCATTATTGGAGCCATGCTGATTTCCCCTCTTATGACACCGATTGTTGGACTGGGATTTGGTTTAGCTATTTTTGATACGCGTTTAATCAAGCAATCTCTAGAGGTTTTATTTACTCAAGTATTGGTCAGTTTGCTTATCTCAACTCTGTATTTCTGGATTTCTCCCTTATCTTATGCAAGTAGCGAGTTGATTGCACGAACATCTCCAACCATTTGGGATGTTCTCATTGCTATTGCGGGTGGGATAGCAGGTGTAATTGGTTCAAGGAAAAAAGAAGCAAACAATATCGTGCCAGGAGTAGCCATTGCAACAGCTTTGATGCCACCTATCTGTACTGCAGGCTATGGTTTAGCTAATGGAAATGTGCGATTTTTATTCGGGGCTCTCTATCTTTTCTTGATTAACTGTGTCTTTATCATGCTAACCAATATTGTTGGAACAAGAATTTTAATGAGAAAATCTCCTTTAAGTTCATTTAAAGAGCTAAACATTAAAATGAGAATTGGGCTGATATCCTTGATTGTATTATTGGTTCTTCCAGCCAGCTATTCAGCAGTCACTCTGACGATGGATCAAGCACGAAAAGAAGGGATTAAACAGTTTGTAGGCAAAGAGTTCTCTAATCATACGATCATTAATCAAGTCTACAAGTCAAGTAGCAATGAATTGGTCTTGACAGTTGTTGGAGATCCGATTTCAGAAGAAGAATTAGAAACAATTCGCCAAAAACAAGCCTCTTACGGTATTCAATCTGTTCAATTGAAAGTCAATCAAGTCCATAATTCTACAAAATTAGATAGTGAGATGACCAAGGAATTTTATGAAACCATTAACAAGTATATCGATCAAAAACTCTCTGAAAAAGATTCACAAAAAGATTTCGTAAAAGAAAATGAAGCAGACAAGGATTGAGGATATTGATCTTATCTAACTCGAGGAAGTAAATCTTGGGAGGATATCCTATATCCAAAAGTTAGTGGATAGAAAGGATCGTTGACGAGGCTGCCATTTGTGGTGGTTTGACCAATCACTACTAGCTCAGCTTAATCAAAATATAAAAAAGCAACAACTGAAATAGTTGTTGCTTTTTTAGTAGCTGAGATTTTGTTCCCGGTTAAATGGTTTATTTCTCAACACGAGACTTGTTAGCAATATCTGCGAGAATCAATTCTACAAATGCGTCTACCGGTATAGTTTCAGTTTCTTTTTGACCATAACGGCGAACGTTTACGGCTTGCTCTTCCATTTCCTTGTCACCAACGATTAATTGGTAAGGAATTTTTTGAGTTTGTGAAGCACGGATCTTGAACTGCATTTTTTCATTGCGCTCATCCACATCAGCACGGACGCCACGGTCACGGAGTTTCTTAGCTACTTCCCAAGCGTAGTCCACATGTTTCTCGTTCGAAACTGGGATAAGAGTCACTTGGTGAGGTGCAAGCCATGTTGGGAAGGCACCCTTGTAGTTTTCAATCAAGATAGCTGTGAAGCGTTCCATAGTTGAGATAACACCACGGTGAATCATAACTGGGCGATGTTCTTCACCATCAGCTCCGATGTATTTAAGGTCGAAGCGTTCTGGAAGCAAGAAGTCAAGCTGGATAGTAGAAAGTGTTTCTTCTTTTCCAAGAGCTGTCTTGACCTGGATGTCCAATTTTGGTCCGTAGAAGGCTGCTTCACCTTCAGCTTCAAAGTAGTCAAGTCCCATGTCATCCATAGCTGATTTCAACATACGTTGAGCATTTTCCCACATTTCATCATTGTCAAAATATTTGTGAGTATCTTGAGGATCACGATATGATAAACGGAAACGATAATCAGTCAAGTTGAAATCTTCGTAAACGTCGATAATCAATTGAAGCGTACGTTGGAACTCATCTTTGATTTGTTCAGGTGTTACGAAAGTGTGACCGTCATTAAGGGACATTTCACGTACACGTTGAAGCCCTGTGAGAGCACCAGATTTTTCATAACGGTGCATCATACCGATTTCAGCAATACGGATTGGCAATTCACGGTAAGAGTGCACGTGGTGTTTAAAGACTTCGATATGGTGAGGACAGTTCATTGGACGAAGAACGAATTCTTCACCATCACCCATATCCATAGTTGGGAACATATCTTCACGGTAGTGATCCCAGTGACCAGAAGTCTTGTAAAGTTCAACTGAGGCAATTGGTGGAGTGTAGACGTGTTGGTAGCCAGCAGCGATTTCCTTGTCGACGATGTAGCGTTCCAATTCACGACGGATAGTCGCTCCATTCGGCAACCAGAATGGAAGACCTTGACCAACCTCTTGAGAAATCATGAAGAGGTCAAGCTCTTTCCCAAGTTTACGGTGGTCACGTTCTTTGGCTTCTTCACGCATTTGAAGGTAGTTCTTCAAATCTTTCTTGTCAAACCAAGCAGTACCGTAGATACGTTGCATCATAGCATTATCGCTATTTCCACGCCAGTAAGCACCTGCTACATTGAGAAGGTGGAAGATTTGGATGCGACCAGTTGATGGGACGTGTGGGCCACGGCAAAGGTCTACGTACTCACCTTGACGGTAGATAGTTAAACCACCTTCGTCTTCTGAGTGTTCTTCAATCAATTCCAATTTGTATGGATCGTTTTTGAAGATTTCACGCGCTTCATCTTTGGTCACTTCTTCACGAATAGATGGGAAGTTTTCCTTAACGATTTTCTTCATTTCTTCTTCGATACGAGGAAGGTCTTCGTTAGAGATTTGACCAGCTTGGTTATCTGTATCGTAGTAGAAACCATCTTCGATAGCTGGGCCGACACCCAAATGAATGTCTGGGAATAGGCGACGAGCTGCTTGAGCAAACAAGTGAGCTGCTGAGTGACGCAAGATTGGAAGAGCATCTTCGTGATCAGGTGTCACGATTTCGATGCTTCCGTCTTCAGTAATAGCACGAGTAGTGTCGATCAATTTGCCGTTGAATTTACCAGCAAGAGCCTTTTTAGCTAGGGAATTGCTGATAGATTGGGCAATTTCAAAAGTAGTAACGCCAGATTCGAATTCACGAACAGCGCCATCAGGGAAAGTAATCTTAATCATGGTTTTCTCCTTAAAAATTTATCGTATTTTAAAATTGAGGCTTGAAGAAATAGCAAAGGGTTAGTTATAAAGAACAATAATATTTGCTTATCTAACTGAATGATGTTCTAACATTTTCATTCTATAAACAAAACAAACTGTAGAAATAAGTAAATAACTTACCAAGGAAAGGATTAAAGACATATATTGTTCATCAGTCATTTGACCACTCATGTTTATCCTGAGCGGATAGTTTCTTATAGCATTAACCAAATAAAAACTAGCAGTAAGACTAAAAAGATATCCTGCTATCACGAGTTCCTTTTTCTTAAAAAACATTAAGATACCGAGAAAAGGAGCAAGAAATGGTATAAGAGGGATAAATGCAAGAAATGCAAAGAAAACAATGGACGCTGAACCCCATAGACTAAGAGTTTTCATTAGCCATACATAGACGATAAGGTAGATACAGGCAATCACCCAGAACAATGTTTTCTTCATATCAATCTCCATCTTCACTTTTTTGCGATTAACTATTCTCCAAACAAAAAAGCGACCTCCTCGAAAGGACGTCGCAACGTGGTTCCACCTTCATTTATGTTCCTCAAAAAAGAGGGACACCTCTGATTGGCTCTAACGTGGCCACCGTTTTATGTTTGCATAAAAGTTAGTAGAGTAGTATCAGTTTAGACTTCCTATGCGTTCTCAGCAACCACGCACTCTCTAGAAGAAAGATTCTAAGTGACTTGTCTCTATGCATTATTATAGCATGATTGCGAGATTTTTCAAGGATTTTGTGAAAGTTTTTTGTTTTTCAGTTTTTGCACTAAATACTTGATAATGATACCGATAACCATACCTAGCAAAATAAGAATTTCATAGGCTAGGAAATAAACAATGATAAATTCTCTGAAAGGAATGATAGTAAATCCATAGAGTAAGCAACTACCTAAAAGCCAATGCAGTGAAAAACCAAATCGGTAGCTATAAAGAAGAGAGACTATAAAAACTACGATGGGCGTAAGGATAAATATATTTAAAAGATAGAGCTCCGTTAGTTTTGGATTCTGTAATAGTAGAATAAAAAATCCATAAAGTGGACAATAAAAGAAAAATACAACCAGATAGTAGGGGAGATATTTGAAGAATTTACGCATGGTAATCACCTCACTTTTCAAGCTATCACCTTAGATATCCTTCCTATAACTATTATAGCACTTTTGAGATAAGGATAGTAAATCTGTTGACAAAGAGGGTAGTTCTTGGTAGAATAAGAACTGTCGTAAAGACAAATAACTTCTTCTTGGTTACAGGCATGCCAACCTGTCACTCGGATGAAGCCAAATAAAAAGGAGAAATATCATGGCAATCTCAAAAGAGAAAAAAAATGAAATCATCGCACAATATGCCCGTCACGAAGGTGATACAGGTTCAGTAGAGGTTCAAGTTGCTGTCCTTACTTGGGAAATCAACCACCTTAACGAACACATCAAACAACACAAAAAAGACCACGCTACTTACCGTGGATTGATGAAGAAAATCGGTCGCCGTCGTAACTTGCTTGCATACTTGCGTAAAAACGACGTTAACCGTTACCGTGAGTTGATCAACTCTCTTGGACTTCGTCGCTAATCTGCTTTATTTTCCACTTACATTGCGTTGTCACCTTACCTCGATATACTCAAGTATTATCTTCGGTTACGGTTCCTAGCACTGTAAGGTAAAATAAACCAGATCATCTCCCTTTGGGGAGATTTTTTGTTTCACTAAAATTCTTGTTCGATCTTCGGCTTGCCGCCTAGTCTATAAACGTTTTATCCAGCAAGAATCATGATGCTAAGGGCGCCAAAAATCCGTATGAAAATAGGGAAACGACACAGTGTTCGATGAACACAAGGAGTTTCATCTTTTTCACTAGGATTTTAGCCCGAGCTCAAATCAGCTCTCTGACTTCAGAGGGCTTTTTTCTATATTTTTCTAGTCTTGTCCCTGCTTTAGAAATGTGGTATACTAATTATGAAAATTGTCTAAATTTTTAATCTTTGATAAAGGGAGGGTTTCATGCTTTCCAAATTTTCTGGAAGCCATCAAAACCTGCGATATTTTTTTCTGCTAGCTTTTTTGCTTGTAGCATTGGGAGTCTCTCTATTTCTAGCTGTTTCGATGGGGTCTGTTCAAATTAGTTTGAGCGATACCTATCGGATTATATTAAGTAAGATGGGAGCTCCGTTTGATATAGGAGACCTTTCGAAGTCGACACTTGCGATTGTCTGGAATATGAGATTGCCACGGGTCTTTCTAGGTTTGATAGTTGGCGCGGGTCTTTCTATGTGTGGAAGCGTGATGCAGTCAACAGTCAATAACCCCATTGCTGAACCTTATGTGTTAGGAATTTCTGCCGGAGCAACTTTTGGCGCGACTTTGAGTATCATTCTTGGTTTTAAAGTCATGATTGGTCTTGGTTCATTCCTTGGAGCACTTTTGGCAACAGTTGCAGTCCTTCTGATTGCTTCCATGCAAGGCAGGATGACAACTTCAAGCCTGATCTTATCAGGGACGGTGGTCAATGCACTCTTTTTGGCTTTTTCAAACTTTATTATCTCAATCGGTGCCAATGCTGATAGTGTCATGACTATCAAGTTCTGGACCATGGGTTCTCTAGCAGGAAGCTCCTGGGCTCACTTAACCCTGCCAACAGTAGTTGTGGGAGTAGCCTTTTTGTTTTTCTCGACCCAATATCGTGTTTTTAATGCCATGATGATGGGTGATGAGGCAGCCTTGACCTTGGGAATTCCCCTACGTTTTTACTGGTATCTCTATGTGGCTATTGTAGCTGTGATGACGGCAGTATTAGTATCGACCTGTGGGATTATTGGTTTTGTCGGCCTGATTACACCTCATTTGGCAAGAAGCTTGGTTGGTACAAACTACAGAAGACTTTTTCCGATTGCTACTTTGCTTGGTGCTCTCTTTGTTGTCTGGGCAGATGTTCTTGCCCGTGTTTTAATCCAAAATGCTGAGCTGCCGATTGGAATCTTCACAGCCTTAGTAGGTGCACCTTTCTTTATTTATATGGTTGGAAGTAGACGAAGGGAGGTGAAGGTCTGATATGGATTTAATGTGCCAAGATATCTACTTTGGAATCGGAGAAAAAAAGATTCTCAAAGGAGTGTCGCTCAAACTGGAGGGCAACCAATTTCATACGATTTTGGGACCCAATGGAAGTGGGAAGACTAGTTTGTTGAAACTCCTCTATCGACAGGAAAAGCCTGATCAGGGCCTGATTTCCCTTGATGGGAAACCCTTGGAACAAATGAGCGTTAAGGAAACGGCAAAACAGATGGCAGTCATCACCCAGTTCAATCAACTCCAATTTGATTGTACGGTTGAAGAAATCGTTATGCTGGGCAGAACACCCCATCTCTCTTTCTTACAAAAGGAAAAAGAAAAAGACTTTGCCTTGGTTGAGGATGCTCTAGCCAAGGTAGATATGTTCGAAAAGAGAAATCGCCTTTACTCTTCTCTATCAGGAGGAGAGAGACAGCGAGTTTTGTTAGCACGCGCCTTAGCTCAAGAACCTTCACTCTTGCTCTTAGACGAACCAACCAATCATCTAGATATCAAATACCAGCTGGACTTGTTGACCATTGTCAAAAATCTCCAGATCAATGTGTTAGCCGTCTTGCATGATATTCAGCTGGCTTGTCGCTATTCAGACTATCTCTATCTGATGAAAGAGGGAGAGATAGTTTACCAAGGTACTCCAAAAGAGACCATCACTCCTGAGTCTTTGCAGTTTGTCTATGGTGTCCAAAGTAAGGTTACTTGGACGGAAGACCAGCAAGCCATGATTCACTATTTATAAGATTTAAAGGAAATTGACATGAAAAAATCACTCAGTATTTTGCTCGTAACAGTAGCTACCTTATCTTTGGCGGCTTGTAGCAACACATCTAAAGAAACAGCAACTGCACCAGCTACAACAGAAGCTAGTCAAAAATCTGCTACAGAAACAAGCTATCCTGTAACTATAAAAACATACGATGCCAAAGGAAACGAAGTCGAGCAAGTCTTTGAAAAGGCCCCTGAGAAGGTCATCACCAACAACCTTTCAACAACTGAAATTCTACTTGAACTTGGTTTGAAAGATAAAATTGCCGGCATGCTCAATCCTGATAATGCTGTAACTGGTAAATACAAGGATGCCATTGAAGCCATCCCTCATATTGGGGATAAGAAATCAGTCTCACAAGAAACGGTTCTTTCTTATGAACCTGATGCCTTGATGGGGCGCAACATGATGTTCTCTGAAAAGTCAATGGGAACGATTAGTGCTTGGAATGGAAATAAAATCCCTGTTTATACGCAAAAAGCTTCACTTTCAAATGTTCAACAGGATTTGGGAAATATCGTAGAAGACGTGAAAAATCTTGGTACTATTTTCAATGTTCAAGACAAGGTCAACCAATACGCAGAGCAATTGCAAGCTAAAATCGATGCGGTTAAAAAAGTCAACCCAGAAACACAGGGTGAAAAGAAAAAAGCTTTAATTATGGTTGCCTACAATGACGAAACCTTTGGTGCCTACAAGTCAGCCCTTCAAGAAAGCTTGCTTAACCAACTTGGTTATACCAATGTTGCAACAGGAACATCTGGTTTGACCTTGGAAAATCTAGTATCAATGGATCCAGAGTTGATTATCTATGTAACTAGCGATCGTAATCAAAAGTTGGATGAAAAAGCAGTGGATTTGATGAAGGCAAACACTGTTTTGGAAAATGTCCCAGCAATCAAGAATCAAAAAATCATGACCATCTCTTACGATGAATTGATGGACTACGGTCCTGCAGTGATTGATTCACTTGAAAAAATCAATGACTTTATCAAGAAATAAGGAGTTTAACTGGGAAGGAATTCAGGTTAGGGTCAGCCTTCCTTCAAACTATGACTCTAAACAAGCCTACCCAATTGTACTTCTAAACGATGGGGAACTGGACTATTTGTCAGACCTGTCCCAATCTGTGATTTTGGCGGGTTTGATTCCTGAAAGCCGTCTGAATGACTTTACACCTTGGAAAGCTAGTGCTTTAAAAGAAGGGGCTCCGGATTTTGGTGGGAAGGTAGAAGCCTATCATGAGAAGCTCTTTCAAGGAATTCTAACAACTCTAAAAAAAGACTACTTGATAGATGAAAGTCGAATTGCTTATGGTGGCTATTCACTGGGTGGTCTTGCTGCTGTTTATGGACTCTATAGTAGCCATCTTCCTGCGACCTGTATCTTTTCTGTCTGTGGTTCTTTCTGGTATCCAGACTTTACAGAATTTTGTCGGGAACATGACCTGATACAGAGTCAAAGTCTTATTTATCTGCAAAATGGTCAGATAGAAGGTGCCAATCATTCCAATCGCCTGTCTAAGGCTCCGATGTTTGCAAGGGAACTACATAACCTGATTTCAGAAGCAGTTCCCTCAACATATTCTACATTTGATGCTTATGGGCATCATGAAGCTCTTAACGAACGCTATCATCAGTTTTGTGATTGGCTAAGAGAGCAGTGGGAACTCAAGTAATCTAATAACACTCCTTGTTCATCGCAACTAGGAGTGTTTCTCTTGTATGCTTGTCCTTGGAATTTTCAAGCGATTACCCTTGACGGAAATCCCTCCCTGTAATAAACTAAATTATGGTATAATGAGAAGATAGATAGAATCGAGGAAATTATGTCATTTACACAATTTAAATTTAAGAAATATATAGAAAAAGCTTTGGAAGAGTTGAAGTTTACGGCGCCTACCGAAGTGCAAGAAAAGTTGATTCCTATTGTCTTGGCAGGTCGTGACTTGGTCGGTGAATCAAAAACAGGTTCAGGAAAGACCCATACCTTCTTGTTGCCGATTTTCCAACAGCTAGATGAAGAAAGTGATAGTGTACAAGCCGTTATCACAGCTCCTAGTCGTGAGTTGGCGACTCAGATTTACCAGGCAGCTCGCCAGATTGCGGAACATTCTGAAGTAGAAATTCGTGTTGCCAACTATGTTGGTGGAACAGACAAGACCCGTCAGATTGAAAAACTTGCCAGCAATCAGCCCCATATCGTTATCGGAACTCCAGGTCGTATCTATGACTTGGTAAAATCAGGTGATTTGGCTATCCACAAGGCTAAGATTTTTGTTGTCGATGAAGCAGATATGACCTTGGATATGGGATTTTTGGAGACAGTTGATAAGATTGCAGGAAGTCTTCCTAAGGACTTGCAGTTTATGGTCTTTTCAGCGACTATCCCACAAAAACTGCAACCATTCTTGAAGAAATATTTGTCAAATCCTGTCATGGAGAAAATCAAGACCAAAACCGTTATCTCTGATACCATTGATAACTGGTTGATTTCGACCAAGGGGCGTGACAAGAATGCTCAGATTTATGAATTGACTCAATTGATGCAACCTTATCTTGCTATGATTTTTGTCAATACAAAAACACGTGCAGATGAATTATATTCTTACTTAACTGCGCAAGGTCTAAAGGTAGCGAAGATTCATGGAGATATTGCGCCTCGTGAACGTAAACGGATCATGAATCAGGTAAAGAACCTTGATTTTGAGTACATCGTTGCGACTGACCTGGCTGCGCGTGGGATTGACATCGAAGGTGTCAGCCATGTTATCAATGATGCTATCCCACAGGACTTGTCTTTCTTTGTCCACCGTGTTGGACGAACTGGACGTAATGGTTTGCCAGGTACAGCCATTACCCTCTACCAGCCTAGTGATGACTCAGATATTCGCGAATTGGAGAAATTGGGGATCAAGTTTACTCCGAAAGTCGTCAAAGATGGAGAATTCCAAGATACCTATGATCGAGATCGCCGTGCTAATCGTGAGAAGAAACAGGAAAAACTGGACATCGAAATGATTGGCTTGGTTAAAAAGAAAAAGAAAAAAGTTAAACCAGGCTATAAGAAAAAAATTAAATGGGCAGTAGATGAAAAACGTCGCAAAGCTAAGCGAGCAGAAAGTCGTGCTCGCGGGCGTGCAGAACGTAAGGCCAAGCGTCAAACCTTTTAAAATTAGAACAGTAGAACCAGTTGGTTTTACTGTTTTTTTGATAAAGTATTTAAGACTTTTGTAGTTAAATTGTTGTCTAAATAAAATAAAAAGTCCTAGAAATCAATATTTCTAGGCTTTTTTAAGTTCATTAATTCTATTCCCACTCTACAGTTGCAGGTGGTTTACTTGTGATATCATAGACGATGCGGTTGACGTGATCAACTTCATTTACGATACGAACTGAGATTTTTTGGAGTACTTCCCATGGAATCTTCGCAAAGTCAGCTGTCATTCCATCGATAGAAGTGATAGCGCGGATAGCGATAGTGTAGTCATAAGTACGACCATCTCCCATAACACCTACTGAACGAACGCCAGTGTTAACAGTGAAGTATTGCCAGATGTCGCGGTCAAGACCTGCTTTAGCGATTTCTTCACGAAGGATAGCATCTGATTCACGAACTGTTTCAAGTTTTTCTTCAGTGATTTCACCCATGACACGGATGGCAAGACCTGGACCTGGGAATGGTTGGCGCCATACGATATTATCTGGCATACCAAGCTCAGTACCGAGGGCACGAACTTCATCTTTGTAAAGAGTGTTAAGTGGCTCGATGAGTTCAAACTGCATGTCTTCTGGAAGTCCACCAACGTTGTGGTGAGACTTGATGGTTTGAGCAGTATCAGTACCTGACTCGATAACGTCTGTATAAAGAGTTCCTTGGGCAAGGAATTTCACATCTTTCAGTTTGCTTGCTTCATCATCAAAGACATAGACAAACTCGTTACCGATAATCTTACGTTTTTGTTCAGGATCAGAAACACCTGCCAATTTATCCAAGAAACGTTTGGCAGCGTCTGCTTTGACAATGTTCAAACCAAACTTACCACCAAGCATATCCATAACTTGGTCAGCTTCCCCTTTACGGAGAAGACCGTGGTCTACAAAGATACAGATCAATTGATCGCCGATGGCTTTTTGGAGAAGAACCCCAACAACAGAAGAGTCAACACCACCTGAAAGACCAAGGAGAACACGTTTGTCTCCAACCTTTTCACGGATTTGTTTGATTTGCATCTCGATAAAGTTATCCATAGTCCAGTCACCTTTGGCACCACAGATATTTAAGGCAAAGTTACGAAGGATATCATAGCCGTGAACTGAATGACGAACCTCTGGATGGAATTGGATACCATAGATTTTCTTGTCTGGATTTTCGATTGATGCATAAGGACAGTCAGCTGATGTACCAGTACGAATGAAATCAGCAGGAATTTCTGTAACAGCATCTCCGTGGCTCATCAAGACAAGTTGTTCTTCTGGAGTTCCAGCAAAAAGAGCAGATTCTGTGTGAGTCAATGTTGATTGACCGTATTCACGGTTACCAGCATCGCCTGCAGGAACAACCTTACCACCAAGCTTGTGAGTCAAAAGCTGCATACCATAGCAGATTCCTAAAATTGGAATTCCCAGTTCGAAAATTTCTGGATCAATATCAAACGATCCTTCTTCGTAAACAGAGTTTGGACCACCTGAAAGTACAATCCCGATAGGATTGATAGCACGGACTTCGTCAGCCGAAATCTTGTGACTTTTTAGTTCTGAAAAGACACCAATCTCGCGAATTCGACGGGAGATAAGTTGGTTATACTGGCTTCCGTAGTCCAGTACGATGATCTTTTCGACATCTTGCAAATCAGTTGAAATGTTGGTCATCTTTTCCCTTTCTTAAAAGAAATATCTTCTTGAATATTCTATCATAAATGAATCGTAATTACCAACTAAACAAGTGATGTTTGACTTTTACATATGAGATACGGTACAATGGAAAAAATAAAGAAAAGAAGTGAGCAAGCATGTTACCAGCTTATATGAAAATCCATGACCAAATCAAAAAAGACATCGATGATGGACATTGGAAGATTGGAGAGAGGCTTCCTAGCGAGCGAGATCTAGCTGAGGAATTTGAGGTTAGTCGCATGACCTTACGTCAGGCTATTTCTCTCCTAGTCGAAGAGGGGGTTTTGGAGCGTCGCGTCGGTAGCGGGACCTTTGTGTCTAGTACTCGAGTTCAGGAAAAAATGCGTGGAACAACTAGTTTTACAGAAATCGTCAAGGCCCAGGGTAAAACGCCATCTAGTCACCTGATTTCTTACCGCAGAACAATCCCAACAGAGGAAGAAGTGGAAAAACTAGGCGTGGAGCCAACTGAGAATATTATTCGTATGGAACGTGTTCGTTATGCAGATCAACTACCAGTTGTTTATGAAGTAGCTTCCATTCCTGAGAAATTTATCAAAAATTTCAAAAAAGAAGAAGTAACCAAACACTTTTTCCAAACCTTACAGAAACATGGTTATCGAATTGGGAAATCGCATCAGACCATTTATGCTCGCTTAGCCAAGGAAAAAATTGCTCATTATCTGGAAGTAGAAAAAGGGCATGCCATTTTAGGTCTGACTCAAGTTTCCTACTTTGATGACGGGACAGCTTTTGAGTATGTGAAAAGCCAATATGTTGGGGAACGTTTTGAATTTTATCTAGAAAATAATTAATTCTAATATCTCTCTTGAAGTAGGAAATCACAACTACTTTAAAAGTTTTTTATTTGCTTCAGATTAGAAAACATTTTCCTATGAAGAAAAATAGTAATCATACGAGTATTTTTACAAGATTCGTGTTATAATAGATAGGTTATATGGTCCCGATAAGGTGGTGGGATTGATTGTAAATACTCTTCCTACCAGTTCTTTGTAACTCTATAACGAATATTTTTTAAGGGGGGACATTTTTATGTCAGAACGTAAATTATTCACGTCTGAATCTGTATCTGAGGGGCATCCGGATAAGATTGCAGACCAAATTTCAGATGCTATCTTGGATGCTATTTTAGAGCAAGATCCAGAGGCGCACGTTGCTGCTGAAACAGCTGTTTATACTGGTTCAGTACATGTTTTCGGTGAAATTTCAACAAATGCTTATGTCGATATTAACCGAGTGGTTCGTGATACCATTGCAGAGATTGGCTATACCAACACTGAATACGGTTTTTCTGCGGAGACGGTGGGAGTTCACCCATCTTTGGTAGAACAATCTCCTGATATTGCTCAAGGGGTTAATGAAGCCTTGGAAGTTCGTGGAAATGCAGACCAAGATCCACTAGACTTGATTGGAGCTGGAGACCAAGGTTTAATGTTTGGTTTTGCGGTGGATGAAACTGAAGAACTCATGCCACTTCCAATCTCACTCAGTCACAAGTTGGTTCGTCGTTTAGCAGAGCTTCGTAAGTCTGGGGAAATCAGCTATCTTCGTCCAGATGCCAAATCTCAAGTTACAGTTGAGTACGATGAAAATGACCAACCAGTGCGAGTGGATACAGTGGTTATTTCAACTCAACATGATCCAGAAGTTAGCAATGAACAAATCCATGAAGATGTGATTAACAAGGTTATCAAAGAAGTGATTCCAGCATCTTATCTTGATGATGAGACAAAATTCTTCATCAATCCAACCGGTCGTTTTGTTATCGGTGGACCTCAAGGTGACTCTGGTTTGACTGGTCGTAAGATTATCGTAGATACCTATGGTGGTTACTCACGTCACGGTGGTGGTGCCTTCTCTGGTAAGGATGCGACTAAGGTTGACCGTTCCGCTTCTTATGCAGCTCGCTATATTGCAAAAAACATCGTGGCAGCAGGGCTTGCTAAGAAAGCAGAAGTGCAATTGGCTTACGCGATTGGGGTGGCTCATCCAGTATCTGTTCGTATCGATACTTTCGGTACAGGAACAGTTGCTGAAAGCAAATTAGAAGCAGCAGCGCGTCAAATCTTTGACCTTCGCCCAGCAGGAATCATCCAAATGCTTGACCTCAAACGTCCAATCTACCGTCAAACAGCGGCTTATGGACATATGGGACGTACAGATATCGATCTTCCATGGGAACGTTTAGACAAGGTAGAAGCCTTGAAAGAAGCAGTTAAATAAAATCAAAAAAGATTGGTATAATGACCAATCTTTTTTAGTTTACAATTACTTATCCAGTATTTTTACAAAAGCCCAGTTTCCAATTGATTTTGCTCCATATTCCAACATCATCGAATCCAGTAATTCATACTTGTTTTTTTCATAGAAGCACACATTTTTCTCAGTGCTGGTGATCAAGCCCAAGCGTTTGCAACCCTTAGCTTTAAGATAGGGCTCGACACCTTCTTGTAGAAAAGCACTACCGATACCTTGATGTTGACTAGAAGCATTGACTCCTAGCATCATCAAATACCAATCAAAATTGCCTGATCTTTTTAAATGCTGTTCAGAACGTTCGACCAAATCTAGATATTTCAAGAGGTTCCGTGGTGTAATAAAACGGAAAAGCTTGATAATCCCATTTAATAAATAAGATAGAATAGAAAAATCCTTCTGTTGTAAAAGGGCGACTGCCAGGATTTCTCCGTTTCGTTCAGCGACTAGACAAGTCTCTCCCTTGATGTAGAGTCTGGTCAAAAGGCTATCCAACAATTCTAGAAAGGCTGGGTAGTATTCTGGTTTCTTTAAATCATCTTTGATAAGAGTCATAAAAGGATAGTCCATAAAGGCTCCAGCCAATACTTTTCCAATTTTTTGGTATTCATCTAGCTTGGCTTCTCTATATACTATTTCTTTCATTTCACACTCCTTCATAAAATCTCTCCAACTATTATAACTAATTTTCTTCTTTTTTTCGATTTTAATGTGAAATATTCACAAAAAGTATAAAGAAATGAAGTTTTTCTAAAATTTCTATTAGAAAAGTAGGTATGAAAAGACCCCACACAGTTTAACCTTGCGGGGTAGATTTAAAGTCTAGCTAGAATCTATTTTTTTGGAATTGAAATTTCAATCAATTTATCAGAATAGAGGGTTTTGATATTTGCTTCATCAATAGCTTGTTTATCAATTTTACGATTTAAGAAGAATTCTTGGATTTTCTCGATTTCTTTTTCACGGATTGCACGGTGTTTATTGGAAATGAGGATTTCGTAATGAAGCGGTGCCTGAGTAAAAATAACATCTGTATTACCTGCAGAATAAACTTCTACAAGCGTTGCGTCAGTACTTTCTAACTGATTTTTAACAAGAAGCGAGTGTGAGTTTGTAGTATTGATGAGCTTCATAAGGTTTCCTCCTGTATTTCTATGTCTATTATAGCACTTTTTGGGAAATTTGGTAAAGATAGTTTAAATTTGATGTTGTTTTTTCCAAGCTTCGATCGCCCATTTGTGACTTCCACGCTTTAAGTTAGCAATAGCTTCATCGACTGGGAACCAAGCTAGATGATTGAAGTCTTCGAGAGGTTTTTGGATTTCTTGGTAAGAAGTGGCTTCGTAGAGATAGGCTGGATTGTAGTAGTAGGTATCACGATGGCTGGAATAGAAATATTCATCAGCTTGCCCGTAGTAGGTGCCGATTTCAGCTGTAAATCCTAATTCTTCAATCAATTCTCGTTTGAGAGCTTCAAGGTGATTTTCACCTTCTTCAATTTCACCTCCTGGTAAGAACCATGCACCATTTGGAGCTTGTACGAGTATAATCTTTTCGTGGTTTGCATCAGGTATGACTGCATAAACGCCATATCTATTTTTGTAGGTTACTCCCTCTTTTTTTTCTCCAAATGTTGGATTTGCCATAAATTTCTCCTTCGTGAGTGCGCTTTCTTTCTATAATAGTAAAGAATGTTCTCACTGTCAAGCAAGAACATTCTTTTGTATGTGAGGAACTAGTCGTTTGACTCGACCGTTTCCGTTTTATTTTTGGACTTAATCACGATTTTACCTTTACTTGTCATGACTGCCTTGAGGTCTTTTTCACTAGGATTTTCAAGGTAGTAGTCTGTAATGGCATCTTCGATATAGTCTTGGATGGTACGACGGAGTGGACGAGCTCCCATTTTTGGATCGTAACCAAGGTCTACAAGTTTTTCTTTGACCTTTTCTGTGACATCGAGATGGATATTATTGCTGGAAAGTCGCTTATTCACATCATCTAGCATGAGGTCAACGATTTGAAGGAGATTTTCCTTGCTGAGAGCCTTGAATTCGATAATGCCATCAAAACGGTTCATGAATTCTGGGCTAAAGAAGTTGCCTAATTCTCCAAGAACAGAGTTGGTACGGCCTTCTCTAGCAGCACCAAATCCAACACTAGCTTCTGCCTTACCTGTACCTGCATTTGAGGTCATGATAATGATGGCATCTTTAAAGCTAACGGTACGACCTTGCCCATCCGTTAAACGACCATCGTCCAAGACTTGAAGGAACATATGCATAACATCTGGATGGGCTTTTTCAACTTCATCCAAGAGGATCAGTGAGTAGGGGTTACGACGAACTTTTTCAGTCAATTGACCTGCTTCATCATAGCCTACGTATCCTGGAGGGGCACCAACGAGTTTAGCCACGCTGTGTTTTTCCATGTATTCACTCATATCAAAGCGAATCATGCTATCAGCAGAACCAAAGAGTTCGATGGCCAGCTGTTTAGAAAGTTCTGTTTTACCGACACCAGTAGGACCAACAAAGAGGAAGCTACCGATTGGACGGTTTGGAGTACCAAGCCCAACACGGTTACGACGGATAGCCTTAGCAATCTTATCGACAGCATCATCTTGACCAATAACATGAGCCTTGAGGTCATCTGCTAGGTTGATAAGTTGAGACTGTTCTTTTTCTTTAAGGTCGCCAACTGGAATGTTGGTCTTTTGTTCGATGATGTGCTCAATCGTCTTTTCACTGATGATTGGGGTATCTTGATCCGTTACCTTAGTCTTTTGCATTTCCTTATATTTAGCAATCTGGTCACGGAAGTAGGCTGCTTTTTCAAAGTCTTCATCGCGGGTTGCTTGTGCCTTGAGATTTTCTGCTTCGATTAAACGTTGGTCTATGACCTTTGGATCCACAAAATTTAAGGTTAAGTTCATTTTAGAACCAGCTTCATCTAGAAGGTCAATGGCCTTATCCGGCAAGAAACGATCTTGAATGTAGCGGTTAGAGAGAGTAGCAGCTGCTTCGATAGCTCCCTCAGTATAGTGAACATGATGGTAATCTTCGTATTTCTTTTGAATCCCTTTCAGGATAATAATGGTTTCTTCAACAGTTGGTTCATCAACCTTGACAGGTTGCATACGGCGCTCAAGGGCTGCATCCTTTTCGATGATGCGGTATTCATTGAGGGTAGTAGCACCCACTAACTGGAGTTCGCCACGAGCAAGAGCTGGTTTCAGGATATTTCCTGCATCCATATTTCCTTCTCCAGCAGAACCAGCACCGACAATCTCATGAATTTCATCGATAAAGAGGATAATATCCTCACGTTTCCGGATTTCCTCCATGAGTTTTTGCATGCGCTCTTCGAATTGTCCACGAATTCCTGTACCTTGGACAAGGCTAACAACGTCTAGGCGAATGACTTCTTTCCCTTGAAGTTTTTGTGGAACATCACCGTCAACAATCTTCTGAGCCAATCCTTCGACAACGGCTGTCTTACCAACACCAGGCTCACCAATAAGGACAGGATTATTTTTGGTTCTACGGTTGAGAATTTCAATAACGCGGATGATTTCTTCGTCACGACCAATTACAGGGTCGATATTCCCACGACGGGCAATCTCAGTAACATTGATACCATATTCATCCAAGAGTCCTTTTTCTTGGCTAGGAGGAGGTGTTTGAGCTGGTCCACGATTTTGGGAACCATAGCCACCATTACCGCCGTATCCACCACCTGACTGAGTAGGGGGAGTGTTGTTATTATTAGAAGATGGTCTAAAGTTATTCAGATCGTTAAAGAAGTCTCCAAATGGATCAAAATCACGATTGTTTAGATCTGTAATGCCCTTAAATAAGCTATTGTTAGGATCTGTTTTGATAATTTTGTAGCAATTTTGGCAAAGATCAATTTGCTTTTGTTGCCCATTCAGATTAGTGTAAAGATGGATTGTTGAGTCATTGATTTTACAATTTTGACAGAGCATACCTCTACCTCGTTTCTTTCTTGGCCTTGACTAAAACCGAAAGGTCAAAAATAGTCAAAGTTCTTTAGTCTCATTATATCATGATTGAAGGGGAAAGCAAGTAAAAAGATTGAGTATTAAAGTTGATGTTGCGAGTCTATTATAGTCAAACCTTTAAGGGTAAAAAGAAAAATCCTATTTGTCGTACAAAAAGGATTTTCTTGGTCAAAGCAGAAGTATTCTCTGCCTTTATTTAACGATTAGTATAAAAGTTCGTAAATTTCCATCGCAATAAGGTCGATGCTATCAAATGTATAAGTCTCACGAGCTTCAACGTCACGGAGTGTGAAAAGTGGTCCGTTTTCTTCGTCGTGGTTAAAAGCAACCTCTGCGACAACAACTCCTTCGCGTTCAAAGTTACGTTTCAAGTTACCACCATCTTTTGTCATTGCTTCTAAGCGATTGATGATTCTAACCAAATGTGATTCCATTTTGATTCTCCTCCATTTCTTATCTTTACTATTTTACCATAAACAGACTCTACTTGACTAGAAAAAACTAAGATTTCTCGCTATTTCTCTTACCTTTGAAAATTTATTGAAAATCTTAGATGAAAATGTTGCATTTTTATGCAGAATATGTTATCCTTATACAAATTTTAAGTTTAAATATAGAAAGTAGAGTGTCCATGAATTTTTCTTTTTTACCGAAATACTTGCCATATTTTAACTATGGTGCTGTTGTTACGATTATTATCTCGATCTTAGTTGTCTTTTTGGGAACCATTTTAGGGGTAGTGTTGGCCTTTGCGCAACGTTCAAAGATTAAGCCACTTGCTTGGTTTGCTAATCTTTATATCTGGATTTTCCGAGGAACTCCGATGATGGTACAGATTATGATTGCCTATGCATTGATGCATATTAGTGCTCCAACGATTCAAATTGGAATTTTGGATGTCGATCTCACTCGTTTGATTCCAGGGATTATCATTATCTCTATGAATAGTGGTGCCTATGTATCAGAAACTGTTCGTGCTGGAATTAATGCAGTGCCAAAAGGACAACTAGAAGCAGCTTATTCACTAGGTATTCGTCCTAAAAATGCTATGCGCTATGTTATTTTGCCACAGGCTATCAAGAATATTTTACCAGCCTTGGGGAATGAGTTTATTACCATTATCAAGGATAGCTCGCTCTTGTCAGCTATCGGGGTTATGGAATTGTGGAATGGAGCAACTACAGTGTCAACAACCACATATCTACCATTGACTCCACTTCTATTTGCAGCTTTTTACTACTTAATTATGACATCTATCTTGACAGTAGCCTTGAAAGCTTTTGAAAATCGTATGGGACAAGGAGATAAGAAATAATGACTGAAACGCTAATTAAAATTGAAAACCTTCATAAAAGCTTTGGAAAGAATGAAGTTTTAAAAGGGATTGATCTTGAAATCAAAAAAGGGGAAGTAGTGGTCATTATCGGCCCTTCTGGAAGCGGTAAGTCAACACTCCTTCGTTCCATGAATCTCCTCGAAGAGGCTACAAAAGGAAAGGTTATCTTTGAAGGTGTAGACATTACGGATAAGAAAAATGACCTCTTTGCTATGCGTGAAAAGATGGGAATGGTTTTCCAACAATTCAATCTCTTCCCAAATATGACAGTTATGGGAAACATTACACTTTCTCCAATTAAGACTAAGGGAGAAAATAAAGAAGTGGCTGAAAAGAGAGCGCATGAGCTCTTGGAGAAGGTTGGTTTGCCAGATAAGGCTGATGCCTATCCACAAAGTTTGTCTGGAGGTCAGCAACAGCGTATTGCTATCGCGCGTGGTCTTGCCATGGAACCAGATGTCCTACTTTTTGATGAACCGACTTCTGCCCTAGATCCAGAAATGGTAGGGGAAGTACTAGCAGTTATGCAAGAACTTGCCAAGTCAGGTATGACCATGGTCATCGTAACACATGAGATGGGTTTTGCGCGTGAAGTGGCAGACCGTGTTATTTTTATGGCTGAAGGTGTAGTTGTCGAGGATGGAACACCTGAGCAAGTTTTTGACCAAACACAAGAACAAAGAAC
This sequence comes from Streptococcus sp. V728, assembly GCF_052077995.1. Taxonomy (NCBI): domain Bacteria; kingdom Bacillati; phylum Bacillota; class Bacilli; order Lactobacillales; family Streptococcaceae; genus Streptococcus; species Streptococcus sp. V728. The sequence continues at coordinate 147,357 of NZ_JBQJJH010000001.1, forward strand.
CAAGGATTTCTTGAGTAAGGTTTTGTAAAATATTGTTTATTAGAAAAGCTCCAAGGGGGCTTTTTCTTATAGTTTCAGACTATAGGGAATCTTAGGTAAGAAGTGTTAGAAGGTCGAGCGATTTTTTGTTATAATAGAGGATATTTGTTAGAAAAGAGAAAATACATGACACAGATTATTGATGGGAAGGCTTTAGCAGCTAAGCTACAAGGACAACTGGCTGAAAAAACAGCCAAACTAAAGGAAGAGACAGGCTTGGTTCCTGGTTTGGTGGTTATTTTGGTCGGGGACAATCCTGCTAGCCAGGTTTACGTTCGTAACAAGGAACGTTCAGCAATCGCAGCGGGTTTCCAGAGTGAAGTTGTACGTGTTCCGGAGACCATTACTCAAGAGGAGTTGTTGGAGTTGATTGCCAAATACAACCAAGATCTAGCATGGCATGGGATTCTGGTACAGTTGCCATTGCCAAAACATATCGATGAGGAAGCTGTTCTACTAGCCATTGACCCAGAAAAGGATGTGGACGGTTTTCATCCGCTCAACATGGGTCGTCTTTGGTCTGGTCACCCAGTGATGATTCCTTCAACTCCAGCAGGGATTATGGAGATGTTTCATGAGTATGGGATTGACTTAGAAGGTAAAAATGCAGTCGTTATTGGTCGTTCAAATATCGTCGGTAAACCAATGGCCCAGTTGCTGCTGGCTAAAAATGCAACTGTAACCTTGACACACTCTCGCACCCACAATCTAGCCCAAGTAGCTTCTAAAGCCGACATTCTTGTAGTAGCAATCGGTCGTGCTAAGTTCGTGACTGCTGATTTTGTCAAAGCTGGTGCAGTTGTCATTGATGTGGGAATGAACCGAGATGAAAATGGCAAGCTCTGTGGAGATGTTGACTACGATGCTGTTGCACCAGTCGCTAGCCATATCACACCTGTACCTGGTGGAGTTGGGCCTATGACGATTACCATGCTGATGGAGCAAACTTATCAGGCTGCTTTAAGAACACTGGATAAAGACTAAGTTTACTATGAAAAATAGTTGAGATAGTAATATCTCGACTTTTTATTTTCTGTAATGATACTTCTATCTATTATTTTGTAGTATAATGAGAGACAAGAAGTAGTAAGGAAGTAATAATGAAGGATATTAAGAAAGCTTTACTAAAAAAAGTGATCATCGAGCGTCCTCGTTCTAGTCATAAGGGAGACTACAGTCGTCTTCTCTTGATTGGTGGAACGTATCCTTATGGTGGAGCGATTATTATGGCTGCCTTAGGGGCTGTTAGAAGTGGTGCAGGCTTAGTGACAGTAGCTACGGATAAAGAGAATATTCCAGCGCTACATAGCCATCTTCCAGAGGCTATGGCTTTTGCTCTTGACGATAAGCAATTACTTGAGCAACAGTTGCAGAAGGCTAACATTGTCTTGGTTGGACCTGGACTAGTGGATGATGGGCGTGGAGAAGAGCTTCTCCAAACAGTTTTTGATCATTTAGACCAAGACCAGACTCTCATACTGGATGGTGGTGCCCTATCTATTTTTGCTAAGTCGGGGTTGAAATTTCCTAAAGCCCACCTTGTTTTAACTCCACATCAAAGGGAATGGCAAGTCTTATCAGGCTTAGATTTGACTTCTCAAGGAGCTGAGGAAACAGGAGAGGCTTTGAAGAGTTTTCCTTCAGGGACGATTCTAGTTCAAAAAGGTCCTGCGACTCGAATCTGGCAAGCTGGTCAAGATGATTTTTATCAGTTAGAGGTTGGGGGTCCTTATCAGGCGACTGGGGGTATGGGGGATACTCTGGCTGGGATGATCGCTGGCTTTGTAGGTCAATTTCACCAAGTTAGTCTCTATGAAAGAGTGACAGTAGCGACATATCTGCATTCAGCAATTGCCCAAGAACTAGCTGAGGACAATTATGTAGTTCTGCCAACCACGATTAGTCAACATATTCCTGCATTCATGAAGAAAATACAAAAAGACACCTGAATTTTTCAGGTGTCTTTTGACTATTAGAAGAGGCCTTTGACCTTATCTACAAGACCGTCAAGCCCTTCTGAGCCTGAAACCAATGCTTGCGCTTGGCTAAGGTAGTCCCCTAGTTGATCCTTGTTTTCTTCAACAAATGTTTTTGCTGCAGAAAAATTTTTTTTCTCGACGAGTTCTTTTACTTGATTAAACAAATCCAATGGGTTCATGAATTTCCTCCTTTTCTACCATTTTATTCAATCATTTTTGTTTAAATCTTGCAAGAAACTTGACTCTTCAAATAAAGTTCATGGGTGTCAAATGGTGTAAATTTTGATATAATTTTTAGTGATGAATTTTAGAAATGATCGGTATGTGGTTGTAGATTTAGAAGCAACAAGTACCGGAAGCAAGGCAAAAATCATCCAAGTGGGAATTGTAGTCATTGAAGGTGGTGAGATTGTTGAGCAATATGCCACTGATGTCAATCCGCATGAACACTTGGATTCTCATATCAAAGAATTAACGGGTTTGACTGATAAGCGTTTAGCAAAGGCTCCAGAGTTTTCCCAGGTAGCTGGAAAGATTTTTGAACTGGTCAAAGACGGTATTTTTGTTGCGCACAATGTTCAGTTCGATGCCAATTTGTTGGCAGAATTCCTATTTTTTGAAGGTTATGAATTACGCACCCCTCGTATCGATACGGTTGAGTTGGCTCAAGTCTTTTATCCTCAGCTTGAAAAGTATAATCTTGGAATTCTCTGCCAAGAGTTGGGAATTCCCTTGGAGCAAGCTCACACAGCCTTATCAGATGCCCAAGCAACGGCAGAACTCTTTCTTTGTATGAGACAAAAGATGTTTCAACTTCCAAAAGGTTTGTTGGAGCGCTTATTAAGTCTGGCTGATAGCTTATTGTACGAATCATACATGGTCATCGAGGAAGTTTATCAGAAACAGTCTCTCTTAGTAGAACATGACTTGGTCGAGGTGCAAGGTCTATTTTTGAGAAAAGAAAAATCAGCCCTTTCTCCACGAAAACTATCTAAAGATTTCCAAACCAATATTGCCTTGTTGGGGTTGGAGGAGAGAAACTTGCAAGAACGCTTCGCACAAAAGGTTCAAGAGTGCTTGCAAGGGGAAGACATTTCTTTTATTCAGGCTCAAACTGGGATTGGAAAAACCTATGGCTATCTCCTGCCAGCCTTGTCTCTTGAGAATGAAGGGGGGATCCTACTTAGTGTTCCAACTAAAATCCTTCAAAATCAGGTAATGCATGAGGAGGCTAAAAAACTCGAAGAGATTTTCCATATCTCTATTCATAGTCTCAAAGGACCACAGAATTACTTGAAGTTAGATGCCTTTCATGCAGTGCTAGAGGAAGAAGAATCCAATCGTTTGTATACGCGTTTCAAGATGCAACTCCTAGTTTGGCTGACTGAGACAGATACTGGAGACTTAGACGAAATTGGTCAGCTTTATCGCTACCAGCAATTTTTACCAAACTTGGTGCATGATGGAAATCTTCACAAAGATTCTCTCTTTTGGTTAGAGGATTTTTGGAGACGTGGTCAGGAAAAAGCGCGTTCTTGTAAGTTGCTAGTGACCAATCATGCTTACCTCGTTACTCGACTTGAAGATGATCCGAGTCTTTTAGAGGGACGTTTCTTGATTTTGGATGAAGCCCAGAAAATCTTGTTGACCTTGGAAAATCTTTCTCGAAAATCTTATTTGCTTACAGATTTGCTAGAACAATTAGATCAAGCTCTATCTAAAGAAGAAGGCATGCTTGAAAGACGCTTGCTAGAGAGTATTCGTTTTGAGCTTTCTTATCTGCTGGAGCAGTTTCTATCTGGCAAACGTAAGATGTGCCCAGCTAGTAGCATTGATAAGCTCCAACAGGATTTTTCAGAGTTGAATCTTCCAGAATTTAAAGACTATCAGAGATTTTTCTCGTCTGAAGGAGAATTTTGGTTATCAGTTTCAGAACTCTCTAGTAAAAAAATCGAGATTACTTCTAGTCGCGATCAGCGTTTGTTATTTTCTCAGATATTTCCAGAATCCTGCCAGCTTCTCGGAATCTCTGCAACCCTAGAAATTAGTAGCAGAGTTTCTTTGCCAGAATTGTTAGGATTCCCGCAAGCAAATATTTATTACCTAGATGAACAGTTTCAGGAAAATCAGGAAATTTTCTTGGTGAATGATTTTCCATTGGTGACTGAAGTTTCGCTTGAGGAATATGCACAAGCAGTTGTGGAAGTTCTAGAAGATTTGTCCTACCTTGAAGAACCGATTTTAGTCTTATTTACTGCAAAAGATTTATTGCTGCAGGTATCTGATACTTTAAGAATTCCCCATTTAGCTCAATATAAGCATGGGGAACCAGCTCAATTGAAAAAACGCTTTGAAAAAGGAGAGCGTGAGCTCTTACTTGGTGCGGGGAGTTTCTGGGAAGGAGTCGATTTTTCCAGACATCCTCGGGTGATTGAAGTGGTGACACGTTTGCCTTTCCAAAATCCAGAGGATCCATTTACCAAAAAGATGAATCAAGAACTCCGTCTTGAAGGGAAGAACCCTTTTTATGATTACCAACTTCCTATGGCGATTATTCGTCTCAAGCAAGCGATAGGTAGGACCATGCGCCGAGTTGGTCAACGCTCCGCAGTTTTGATTTTAGACAGCCGCATGTCAAGCAAACGATATGGCAAGCAAATCAGCAAGGCCTTGTCTCGCACTAGTCGAGTAAGGAATATTAGCCGAGAGCAAGTGTTTGTCAACGTTCAAGAATTTTTAAATAAACAATGAAATGAATATCAGAAAGAATGAAGGAGGCCGTTATGAAACGTTCATTCGACTCTAGGGTCGATTATAGTTTAATATTACCAGTGTTTTGTCTATTGGTGATTGGAGTTGTAGCGATTTATATAGCAGTTAGTCATGACTACCCAAACAATGTTTGGCCTATACTTGGACAACAACTGGCATGGATAGCCCTAGGGATTATCTTCAGTTTTGTAGTCATGTTTTTTAACACCAAGTTTTTATGGCAGTCCACCCCCTATCTATATGGTCTTGGTCTAGCCTTGATGGTCTTACCCTTGGTCTTCTATAATCCAAGTTTAGTTGCTGCAACAGGTGCAAAAAACTGGGTATCAATCGGTGGTTATACACTTTTTCAACCTTCCGAATTCATGAAGATATCTTATATCTTGATGTTGGCCTATGTGATTGTAACTTTCACTAAAAAATACAAGGACCAAGCACGGACCATCGGTTTAGATTTCCTTTTGATTCTTTGGATGATCGTTTTCACGATTCCAGTTCTAGTGTTACTAGCCTTACAAAGTGACCTTGGAACGGCAATGGTTTTTGTTGCGATCTTTGCAGGTCTTGTCTTGTTGTCAGGTGTTTCTTGGAAGATTATCATCCCAGTCTTTGTAACAGTTGTATCAGCCATTACAGGATTTTTAGCCATCTTCATTACAAAGGATGGGCGTGCCTTTATGCACCAACTTGGTATGCCGACTTATCAGATTAATCGTATCTTGGCTTGGCTCAATCCCTTTGATTATGCTCAAACAACTACCTATCAACAGGCTCAAGGTCAAATTGCCATCGGTAGTGGGGGAGTATTTGGCCAAGGCTTTAACGTGTCCAATCTCCTCATCCCAGTCCGTGAGAGTGACATGATCTTCACAGTTATCGCTGAAGATTTTGGTTTTATTGGTTCAGTAGTAGTGATTGCACTCTATCTACTCCTCATCTATCGTATGTTAAAGATTACTCTGAAATCTAACAATCAATTTTATACTTATATCTCCACTGGATTTATCATGATGCTCTTGTTCCACATCTTTGAGAACATTGGTGCCGTCACAGGACTCCTTCCTCTTACGGGGATTCCTTTGCCCTTTATTTCCCAAGGGGGATCAGCCATTATCAGTAATCTTATCGGTGTGGGTCTTCTTTTATCGATGAGCTACCAAACACATCTCGCCGATGAAAAGAGTGGTCGAACAAGATTTAAACGTAAAAAAGTTGTACTGAAGAAAGTGAAATAAGGAGGTCGCTATGCCTAAAGTTGCAGTTATCCTAGCAAATGGCTTTGAAGAAATTGAAGCCTTGACTGTCGTAGACGTCTTGCGTCGCGCAAATATCACCTGCCATATGGTCGGATTTGGTGAAAAAGTGACAGGTTCACATGCCATTCAAGTTCAAGCCGATCGAGTGTTTGATGGAAATTTATCAGAGTATGATATGATTGTCCTTCCAGGAGGTATGCCTGGTTCTGCCCACTTGAGGGACAATGAACAATTGATCACTGAACTTCAAAAATTTGAGAAAATCGGTAAAAAGGTAGCAGCCATCTGTGCGGCTCCAATTGCATTGAATCAGGCAGGTCTACTAGAAGGTAGAAACTTCACCTGCTATGATGGAGTCCAGGAACAAATTGCTAACGGTCACTACCATAAAGAAACAGTAGTAGTGGATGGGAATGTTATCACTAGCCGTGGGCCAGCAACAGCTTTAGCCTTTGCTTACCACTTGGTTGAAACACTGGGCGGAGATGCTGAATCTCTAAGAAATGGTATGCTCTACACAGACCTATTTGAAAAATAATGAACAAATTGAGGAGAATCTTTCTTGATGGAGAAGATTCTTCTCTTTTTTAAGGTCAAAACCAAGGTAAACATCGCTTTTTTTATAAAAAAATGGTATAATGAAGGGTATGAAATATCACGATTACATCTGGGATTTAGGTGGAACCCTGCTTGATAATTATGAAACTTCTACAGCAGCTTTTGTAGAAACATTAGCAGAGTTTGGGATTGAGCAGGAGCACGACAGTGTCTACGAAGCTTTGAAGGTTTCGACTGCCTTTGCCATCGAAAAGTATGCTCCAGATATTGAAAACTTTCTTGAGAAATATAAAGAAAATGAAGCCCGTGATCTTGAACACCCAGTATTGTTTGATGGGATTCCTGCGCTCTTAGAAGAAATATCAGACCAAGGTGGCCGTAATTTCTTGATTTCTCATCGAAATGATCAGGTATTGGAGATTCTTTCAAAAACAAAGATAGCACCATACTTTACAGAAGTAGTGACAGCTAGTTCAGGATTTAAACGTAAACCAAATCCTGAATCGATGATTTATTTACGTGATAAGTATCAAATTACATCTGGTCTGGTCATTGGTGACCGTGCTATTGATGTAGAGGCAGGACTTGCTGCAGGCTTAGATGCCTATCTCTTTGAGAACGTTGTAGCGTTAAAACAAGCAATAGACATGTAAGAAAAAGGGGAAACATGACAGAAGATATTAAAAACCAACAGGCACAAGATTATGATGCCAGTCAAATTCAAGTTTTGGAAGGTCTGGAAGCTGTTCGTATGCGTCCAGGTATGTACATCGGTTCAACTTCGAAGGAAGGTCTTCACCACCTAGTCTGGGAAATCGTAGATAACTCTATCGACGAAGCCTTGGCTGGATTCGCTAGTCATATCGAAGTTTTTATTGATCCAGATGATTCAATTACAGTTATTGACGATGGTCGTGGGATTCCAGTTGATATCCAGGAAAAAACAGGTCGTCCTGCCGTTGAAACAGTCTTTACTGTTCTTCACGCCGGAGGTAAATTCGGCGGTGGCGGATACAAGGTATCTGGTGGTCTCCACGGTGTAGGTTCATCCGTTGTAAATGCTCTTTCAACTCAGTTGGATGTTCGCGTTCACAAAAACGGAAAAATTCATTACCAAGAATACCGTCGTGGACATGTTGTGGCTGACCTAGAGGTAATTGGGGATACAGATAAAACAGGAACAATCGTTCACTTTACTCCAGACCCAGAAATTTTCACAGAGACAACAACATTTGACTTTGATAAATTAAACAAACGTATTCAAGAGTTAGCCTTCTTGAATCGTGGGCTTCAAATCTCTATCACTGACAAACGTGAAGGACTAGAGCAGACTAAGCATTATCACTATGAAGGTGGGATTGCGAGCTACGTTGAGTACATCAATGAAAACAAGGATGTTATTTTTGAAAACCCAATCTACACAGATGGTGAAATGGATGACATTACAGTAGAAGTTGCTATGCAGTATACAACGGGTTACCATGAAAATGTCATGAGTTTCGCTAACAATATTCATACCCATGAAGGTGGGACACACGAACAAGGTTTCCGTACAGCCTTAACTCGTGTTATCAATGACTATGCTCGTAAAAACAAACTTCTAAAAGATAACGAAGATAACCTAACAGGTGAGGATGTCCGTGAAGGATTGACAGCCGTTATCTCTGTGAAGCATCCAAACCCTCAGTTTGAAGGGCAAACGAAAACTAAACTTGGAAATAGTGAAGTTGTCAAGATTACCAACCGCTTGTTCAGTGATGCATTTTCTGATTTCCTTTTGGAAAATCCACAGATTGCTAAGCGCATCGTAGAAAAAGGTATCCTAGCAGCTAAGGCTCGTGTGGCAGCAAAACGTGCACGAGAAGTGACTCGTAAGAAATCAGGTTTAGAAATTTCAAATCTACCAGGGAAACTAGCTGACTGTTCATCAAATAATCCAGCTGAAACGGAACTCTTTATCGTCGAAGGAGACTCAGCGGGAGGTTCTGCAAAATCAGGACGTGACCGTGAATTTCAAGCTATCTTGCCTATTCGTGGGAAAATCCTTAACGTTGAAAAGGCAAGTATGGATAAAATCCTTGCTAATGAAGAAATTCGTAGTCTCTTCACAGCAATGGGAACAGGATTTGGTGCAGAATTTGATGTCAGCAAGGCTCGATACCAAAAACTGGTTATTATGACGGATGCCGATGTCGATGGAGCTCACATCCGTACCCTCTTGTTAACTCTGATTTATCGCTATATGAAACCTGTTTTAGAGGCGGGTTATGTTTATATCGCTCAACCACCTATTTACGGTGTTAAAGTTGGTAGTGAGATTAAAGAATATATTCAACCAGGAGCAGACCAAGAAACTCGCTTACAAGAAGCTTTGGCTCGCTACAGTGAAGGTCGTTCAAAACCAACCATTCAACGTTATAAAGGTCTTGGAGAAATGGATGACCACCAACTTTGGGAAACTACTATGAATCCTGAACATCGCCTTATGGCCCGTGTATCAGTGGATGACGCTGCTGAAGCAGATAAAATTTTTGATATGCTTATGGGTGATCGAGTAGAACCACGTCGAGAATTTATCGAAGAAAACGCTGTGTACAGTACTCTTGACGTTTAAAAAAATTAGGAAATAGTTCCCAAGGCTTTAAAAATATGATATAATCATTACAATTGTGTCAAGTATAAAAGGAGTTAGATATGACAGATAATCAGTTGATTATTACCTTGATTGGAATCGCAGTTCTGCTTCTTATTGCCTTTGCAGTAGCAATTTTGCTTCGTAAACGTAATGAGAGTAGACTTGCAGCTTTAGAAGAAAGAAAAGAAGAACTATATAATCTCCCCGTTAATGATGAGGTAGAGGTTGTTAAAAACATGCATCTGATTGGTCAAAGTCAGGTTGCTTTTAGAGAATGGAACCAAAAATGGGTTGATTTATCTCTTAACTCATTTGCGGATATTGAGAATAACCTCTTTGAAGCTGAAGGTTACAATAGCTCATTCCGTTTCTTGAAGGCTAAACACCAAATTGATCAAATTGAGAGTCAAATCGAACTCGTAGAAGAGGACATCGCAGCCATCCGTAATGCTTTGTCAGATTTGGAAAAACAAGAATCAAAAAATAGCGGACGCGTATTGCATGCCTTAGACTTGTTTGAAAAACTACAAAATACTGTAGCCGAAGATTCTGAAAAATATGGTCAAGCTCTTCCAGAAATTGAAAAACAATTGGAGAATATCCAATCTGAGTTTTCTCAATTTGTAACCTTGAACTCTTCAGGTGACCCAGTTGAAGCAGCAGGTATTTTGGATAACGCAGAAAATCATATTCTTGCGTTGACACATATCGTTGAAAGAATTCCAGCGATTGTGGCTAAACTTACTACTGAGTTGCCAGATCAACTTGAAGATTTAGAAGCAGGATATCGTAAACTCTTAGATGAGAACTACCATTTTGTAGAAACTGATATCGAATCACGACTTCAACTTCTATATGAAGCCTTGAAAAACAATCACGAGAATATTCGTAAGTTAGAATTGGATAACGCAGAGTATGAAAATACTCAAATCCAAGAAGAAATCAATGCGCTTTATGATATTTTCACTCGTGAAATTAACGCTCATAAAGCTTTCGAGAAATTGGTAACAACCCTACCTACATATCTTCAACACTTGAAAGAAAACAATCAAGTCTTGGTTAAAGATATCGAACGTCTTGGTAAAACTTACTTGATTTCAGAAAGCGATGTGAATCGAGTTCGTCGCCTTCAAGCAGATATTTCTGCCTTGAATACTACAATTGAAGAATTGACAAACGACCAATCAGAAGTTTCAGAAGCATACTCTGTCTTGCAAGAACGTTTAGAAAGTCTCCAATCTACATTAAAAGATATTGAAGATGACCAAATCGGTGTCAGCGAACGCCTTGTTCAGATTGAAAAAGATGACATCAATGCTCGTCAAAAAGCAAATGTATACGTCAACCGTCTACATACTATTAAACGCTATATGGAGAAGAGAAATCTTCCAGGGATTCCACAAAAATTCTTGAAGCTCTTCTTTGATGCAAGTCACAGTACAGAAGACTTAATGGCTGAGTTGGAACAAGCACAAGTGAATATCGAATCTGTCAATCGTATTCTTGAGATTGCGACAAATGATATGAATATGTTGGAAGAAGAAACATACAGTATTGTTCAAAATGCAACATTGACAGAACAATTGCTTCAATATTCTAACCGTTACAGATCATTTGATGATCGTATTCAACAAGCTTTCCAAGAAGCTTTGAATATCTTTGAAACGACCTTTGATTACCAAGCATCTTTCGAAAAAATCTCTCAAGCATTAGAAGTTGCTGAGCCAGGAGTAACCAACCGTTTTGTTACTTCTTATGAGAAAACAAGAGAAAGTATTCGCTTCTAATTTTAAAAAGAACCCTAGAATATGCCAGGGTTCTTTTACTTTTCCTTTCCTATTAAAAATGACTTTCTTCTGTGTTTTCATTGAAATTATAGCTCTGATTTGATATGATAAAACTATGACAAAAAAGAGATTACCCCAGAATAAAGTAAAGAAGAAAAATAATAAAAAGCTTGGCACTCTTGTCTTGCTTTTATTTATAACAATGTTAGCACTTGGCAGTGTAATTACCTATAAAGTGATGAGTAAACATGCTTTCGAACAAAAGATTGAAAGTCTCAAGAAGGAAAAAGATGAAGTCTACTCACAAGGCACTCAAAAGGAACATTTTCGCAAGGAAAAATCAGAGATTATCACCTATTATCCAATGGTTGGAGATAGTGTTATCTCCTCTGTTAAGAATGAGATTGTAAAGGATATCACTGACAAAGTAGAAGGAAAAGAACAGTTGATTTTTTATTACCCAGAAAAAGGGGACTCATCTTTAACTGGGGTTGAAAATCGATTGATTAAAAAGCAAGCTTTTAATTTGGTAAATTCGAATGTTGTCGAATTAGAAAATACCACACTCAGTCAGCTTTATCTAAAAGAAGATGGTTCTGTCTTTACACTAGACCAACTTTTCACAGATACAAGCAAAGCTAAGGAAAAATTACTCGAAGATCTTAAGTCTACTCTTCAGGATAAACAAGTTGAGCAATCAGTGGTTGATCAAGTTTCAGCTGATTTATCAGCAGCAGAATTATCAACTTGGAAGTTTGCCTATAAAGATAGCCAATTGGTTCTTTATCCAGTCAAAGCAACGACTAATGTTGAAGAAATAGTGATGCCTATTTCAGACTTCTTTGATTTTATTCAGACATCCTATCTAACAGAAAAAGATGCTGAACTCTATAAAAAAGTTCAAGCGGAAAAACATAAAAAAGTTGTAGCCTTAACCTTTGATGATGGTCCCGATGGCAATACAACACCACAAGCCTTGGATATTTTAGCTAAGTACAAAATAAAAGCAACCTTCTTTGTACAAGGAAAGAATATTGCAGGCAATGAGTCAATCCTTAAACGTATGCAGTCTGAAGGCCATGAAGTTGGAAACCATAGTTGGAATCATCCAGTTCTAACCAAACTATCATTGGAAGATGCTAAGAAGCAAATTACGGATACAGAATCAGCAATTACTAGTGTACTTGGAACAAGTTCAAAATTGATGCGACCTCCATATGGTGCTGTTTCAGATGATATCCGCAACAGCCTGGATTTGAGCTTTATTATGTGGGATGTTGATAGTTTGGACTGGAAGAGCAAGAATGAGGCTGCTATTTTAACTGAGATTCAACGTCAAGCGACAAATGGATCTATCATCCTCATGCATGATATCCATCAAACATCCGTTAACTCATTGCCAAAAGTTATTGAGTATCTGCAAGGACAAGGATATAGCTTTGTTACAGTATCTGAATTGCTAGGTAACCATGTGAAACCACATGAGATTTACTATTCACGGAATCAGTAGAGTCAATACCTAAGGATCTGACTTGAATCAAAAATCCATTGAGAAAAAATAAAAAAGATAAATTTTTATCTTGACAAGTAGGGGAAAACTTGATATTATATAAAAGATGAGAAAAGCAGAAGTGAGAACTTCTCGCCTTGCGACTAACGTTGTCTGGCCCCTACAGATCAAGTTTCAGGAATGAAATATAATCATGTAGTGCGGATTTGCGTTAGCAAGTCCGCTCTTGTTTTTCTCTAAACTAAAAAAAGAGGTGAAAACCATAGCAAAGCAAGACTTATTCATCAATGATGAAATTCGTGTACGCGAAGTTCGCTTAATCGGTCTTGAAGGTGAGCAATTGGGTATCAAACCACTAAGCGAAGCGCAAGCACTTGCGGATGAAGCTAACGTGGACTTGGTTCTCATTCAGCCTCAAGCTAAACCTCCTGTTGCGAAAATTATGGACTACGGTAAGTTCAAATTTGAGTACCAGAAGAAACAAAAAGAGCAACGCAAAAAACAAAGCGTTGTGACCGTGAAAGAAGTTCGTTTGAGCCCAGTTATCGACAAGGGTGACTTCGAAACTAAACTTCGCAATGCTCGTAAGTTCCTTGAAAAAGGAAACAAAGTAAAGGTATCTATTCGCTTTAAGGGACGTATGATTACCCATAAAGAAATTGGTGCAAAAGTTTTAGCAGACTTCGCTGAAGCAACTCAAGATATTGCTATCATCGAACAACGTGCTAAAATGGATGGTCGTCAAATGTTTATGCAGTTGGCACCAGCAACTGACAAGAAATAATCTGTCAGAAAGTTAAAAAAAGGAGAAAATATCATGCCAAAACAAAAAACACACCGCGCATCAGCTAAACGTTTCAAACGTACAGGTTCTGGTGGACTTAAACGTTTCCGTGCTTACACTTCTCACCGTTTCCACGGAAAAACTAAGAAACAACGTCGTCATCTTCGTAAAGCATCTATGGTGCATTCAGGAGATTTCAAACGTATCAAAGCAATGCTTACTCGCTTGAAATAATCGCGTATTTGTAAGTAAAGAATTCTAGGAAATATTGGAGGAAATATAAATGGCACGTGTTAAAGGTGGCGTTGTATCACGCAAACGTCGTAAACGTATTCTTAAATTAGCTAAAGGTTACTATGGAGCTAAACACATCTTGTTCCGTACTGCAAAAGAACAAGTAATGAACTCTTACTACTATGCATACCGTGACCGTCGTCAAAAGAAACGTGACTTCCGCAAATTGTGGATCACACGTATCAATGCGGCAGCTCGTATGAACGGACTTTCATACTCACAATTGATGCATGGTTTGAAATTGGCTGAGATCGAAGTTAACCGTAAAATGCTTGCTGACTTGGCTGTTAACGACGCAGCAGCTTTCACAGCTCTTGCAGATGCAGCTAAAGCAAAACTTGGTAAATAATTTTAAAAGTTTCATTTCTACACTCGTAGTTTAAGCTGCTGGTGAGAATGAAGCTTTTTTTATTTTCATGGAATGATTCGTGAACTGCATTTTTAGTTTAAGAAAATAGGGCTTTTCCTGTATAATAGAAGTATGTCTAAAAAAATGGAGTTTAAAAATGATAGTAGGTATTGATTTAGGGACGACTAATTCATTGGTAGGTGTTTATCAAGAGGGTCAAGTAAAACTGATTCCAAATGCTTTTGGAGAATTTTTAACGCCATCTGTTGTTGCTTTGGACGATAACGATGAAATCATTGTAGGGAAAATTGCTAAGGAACGTTTGGTAACACATCCTGACAAAACTCTTTCCCAATTCAAACGTTTTATGGGAAGTAAACATGAATTGGTTCTAGGGGGTAGAACTTATAAAGCAGAGGAACTAAGTTCTTTTATTATTCGAAAACTAGTGGATGATGCAGAGACTTTTCTTGGTGAAAAGGTAGATGAGGTGATCGTCAGCGTACCAGCTTATTTTAATGATGCCCAACGATATGCTACAAAATTAGCAGGACAATTTGCAGGAGTTAAGATAGAGCGTATCATCAATGAACCTTCCGCAGCTGCTCTGGCAAAAAAATCTATGGGCAATCAAGAAGACCAGTCATTTGTGGTCGTCGATTTTGGTGGTGGAACGCTGGATATCTCAGTCGTAGAGTTGTTTGATAACGTTGTTGAGATTGTGTCTATCGCGGGTGATAATCGCTTGGGAGGAGAGGATTTTACTGCAGCTATTGCTGAGGAATTTTTAGCATCTAATCAATTGTCTAAGAAATCTATTTCTCGTGAGTTTTACAGTAAGATTTTGGTTCAATCTGAGAAGGCAAAATTGAATCTGAATACCAATGAAGAAGTGCAGATGTTAGTGATGGATCAGGACAAAGAATATTCCTTGAATCTGACTTATCAACGATTTTATGAGCTGTGCCAGCCATTGCTGGCTCGACTTAAGTTAGTACTAGATAGAGCCTTGATGGATGCGCGCTATAGTTATGTATCCTCCGAAAATTTTGTTCTTGTTGGTGGTACTTCTAAGCTGCGTTTAGTCCAAGATTTTCTATCTTACTGTATCGACCAAGCAGTACAGGTAGCTGATGATCCTGATAAAATGATTGCAAAAGGCTGTGTTCTTCTCGCAGGAATAAAGGAACGTCAAGGAGAGGTTCGTGATTTACTGTTGTCGGATATTTGTCCTTTCACACTTGGAACTGCAGTTGTTGGTGATCGTTTTTCTCCAATTATAGAGCGTAATTCTCCTTTACCTGCTTCACGAACAGAACAGTATTACACCGCAGAATTAGGGCAAAGCCAAGTGAAGGTAGAGGTCTACCAAGGAGAAATGATGAAGGCTTCCCAAAACTTATTTCTTGGAGAGTTGGAAGTTCCAGTCCCTGTTAATAAAAAGGCTCATGAAGGCTTTACTATTCGATTTACCTATGACCTAAATGGGATTTTGGATGTAGAAGTAACCATCGATTCAACAAAGAAAGTATTTAATCATGTTATTCTTCAAGAGAGTATTACCTTAACTGAAGATGAAATCAAGGAAAAACAAGTAGAGCTAACACGTTATAAGATTAATGCTCAAGAAACTGAAGTTTACCGTTTCTTGATTGAAAAGGCCAATCGTGTATACAGCATGCTCTTAGGTAGAAGAAGAGATGAGTTGATGGCAGAGACTAGACGTTTTGAAGAAGAAGTTAGACAGGCATCTATGTATCATTTACCAAAAATTTATCAATCATTTTCTAACTATCTAGAGTTTCTAGAGCGAGGCCTATGAGAGGGGATTGTATGGACAAATGGGAAATCTTAGGGATTGAGCCAACTCATGATGTTAAGGCTATTCGAAAACGATATTCTGAGTTAGTGAAACTTTACCATCCTGAGGACCAACCAGAAATCTATCAACAAATTGTAGAAGCCTACCAGTCTGCTTTGAGAGAAGCACGGTCTAATAGTACGAGACAAGAAACTGTTGGAAGTGGAGCTAGTTCCTATCAGCATTTCAGTAATCAAGAAGAAAAAATAGTTGCTTCTCCTCTTAATTTTGAAACTTTAAGTGAAGAGTTAACTGCTTACGAGTCGAATGCTTCTAGTCATGTCTTAGATTTTAGTGATTATCTAAAATCAGAGTATATGATTCGCAATGCGATTGAAAGTATTGTAGGGAACCCTGACTATACCGTAGAAGAACAAGAACATCTGTGGCAACAGTTTTTTAGTCAATATCGATATGATATGAGCACTGTTCAGTCTGTTTTAGAGGAAATGGATGTTTATATTTTTAACAAACCTGAGCAATTCTCTATCATCATTCCCTTGCTGGAAGACTATATTCCTGACTATAAGTACTGGGGATACTACTATAAACTAAAGCATTGGAAGGTTAAAAGAGCTACTGCCTACAAAAATGGAGAGTCTCCTGAAGAGGCAAAAAAAGAAATTTCGAAATTGTATGCTTCTTATTGTTTATGCCAAGCTATCCTTAAGGATTTTCAAAAAGCCAATCAAATTCGAGTTTGGATCAGGTTTTTCAAACAATCTTTTTCTCCTAGTACGGTTCTTTTTCTATTGAATAGCAGTAAACAAATGATTACTAGCATTCCAGTTTTGGCTTATATCTTGGAGAAGATTAAACCAGAAGTGGGTGAAGAGGACCAGAAAGCCTATGACGAGCTTGTGGCTTACTTGGAGGAATTAAAAGTAGAAACAACTGAACCAGTTGATATTCATCGTTACAATTTGCTAAATCCTTCAGATGTTGAGGAGGCATTATATCTCTTGGTCTACAGTCCATATCAAGACGATGATAGACTGGTAGACGCTTGGAATTACCTCCTTGAAACAACTCAGGATAAATCTCTCTTGCTTCAATTATTAGAGGAAATCGATGTTTATCCATTTACAAATCAAAAGGTCCTAGATCTTGTTTTTGAATTTGTGAAGAATCGTATCAATGATGAAGAAAATCCTTATCTGAAGAAATTGACTTTCTGGAAAGATGTGCATTCCTATCCTTGGGCTATCAAGAAATATGAGTTTAATAAAAAAGAGAAATTTGATTACTGGTATTACGAAGGTTATCTCTATATCGACAGCTTGTTAAAAGATGATAAACACATGAATGATTTGATGCTTTGGAAACAAGTCTATAAAGAGAAACCTCGTATTTATCCTATCTTTTTTGAACAAATTTATAAGGAGTATCACCGTTTTACAGACGGAGAAGTGTTGAAGTTTATCTTGAGTCAATTTCATACCTCTAATAACGCTCCACATTTGATGACAGAGGAGACAGACCAGAAATTAGAAGAAATGACCAGCTATGCTTATCAACTCTGTCATCCAAGTTCTAAAGTATCCTATCTTAGCTGGATAAAAAGAGAGGTGTTTAAGAATAGGCTCTTAGCTTTTATCTTTGCGACTTTAACCATTATAAGTTTGCTTCTAAGCATCTATGATGAACCTGGTTTAAATAGATGGCTTTATATAGGAATGGTTTCTCTTTACAATTACTACATGTATAGGAGACTAGACCAACCAATCAAAGAAGGACTCAATGCCCGAGGGGAAAAAATAAAATTTTATTACAATAGAAATCTTTGGGTTTTAGCAGTAATACTGCTTTCTTTTGTTCCAGTTGTTCCGCTTGGACTCATCTCTTGTCTATTATTTATAAGCATTTTTTCTTTTATTGATGGTTTCCATGTACGTCACGGTTTGAGAGTGACTGTTTCTTTAAACAAGTTAGTTCCACTTGGACTGTTTCTATCAGCTGGCTTTCTAGTTGCTTTGGCAAACCGAAGTGAAAAGATTTCAGATGTTGTGATATCTTACATTTTTATTGTGATGTTAGTTATTGGTATTCTATACTTTACAAGATTTAAAATAGGATTTCCCCCCTCGCTGAAGGAAATTATCTTTCCGACAATAATGGGTATTTTATTCTTTCAATTATTACCATTTACTCACAGTCGTATAAACCTCTTTAATCCAGTTATTCTAAGGAATGAAACTCTGAGCTTAACGTTCTTCCTCTTATTAAATGGAATCGCCTTGTCTTATTTTACAAAGGATCAGCGTTTAGTAGCTAGTGTTAAGAATATATTTATGATTTATGGATTGCAGATATTTATTTTCCTAAGACGTTTATTTAGAATCTTATTCACACCTATACCAGATTTTAGCAAAGTCTTTTTTGAAAAGGACCTTCTAATTATGAACAATGAGTTTGCTTTCTACTTCCTAGAAGTGCTCTTTGTCCTTATGTTACTATTACTTATACGAAATATTCGTAAGGAAAATCGTGAAGAACTTGGATAGCATTGAAGCAAAGAGCAAAGAATTATCCGTTCAAGTTCCTAGTAACTTTTCCTAATTAAAGGTATAATAGTACTAATAAAACGAAAGAGGTAATGATATGGCTTCAAAAATGTTACACACTTGCTTGCGAGTAGAAAATCTCGAAAAATCAATTGCTTTTTATCAAGATGCTTTTGGATTTAAGGAATTGCGTCGTAAGGATTTTCCAGACTATGCTTTTACTATTGTTTATCTAGGTCTTGATGGTGACGACTATGAATTGGAGTTGACTTACAACTATGATCATGGACCTTATGTTGTGGGTGACGGCTTTGCTCACATCGCCTTAAGCACACCTGACCTTGAGGGTCTTCATAAAGAACATAGTGAAAAAGGTTATGAAGTAACAGAACCTAAAGGACTTCCAGGAACTCAACCAAATTATTACTTCATCAAAGATCCAGATGGATACAAGATAGAAGTGATTCGTGAAAAATAATAAAAACTCCTCATTTGTCAAATTGAGTTAGACAATTTCATCTGACTCAGAAAAACTTGATACGGAGTAGTGTAGGTCATTTATGTTAGTTTCTTTCAGACAAATGTGAGCGTTTATCTGAGACTAATATAGATGGCTTTTTTCTATCTAGCTTAATGTGACAAATTGGGATATAATAAAAATAACTTAACAAATTAGTGGGAGAAAAAGATGTCAGACCAAAAACCAAATGTAGAGCTAAACAAAGAAGAAGATAAACTAATTGTAGAAAATAATTCGGTGGAAGATATGCAAAATGGTCCAAAAGCAGTCAAGAAACCCTCGATTCTTCTATCTATCTCATTTTATTTGGCACTTACCTATATTTTTCTATTTATACATTTTGCTTTATCTGCTGGTAAATGGGGAATTGTATTCTTGCTTTTTCTAGGTCCTAATTTAATTCCTTACGCTATAGCAACTGTCTTAACACAGATAGGAATCAAGAAAGTAAATAGAAATTTTTTGTATGCGAGTGCAGTATTTTATTTGCTTTCAGGACTCTTTGCATTCGCCACGGATTGGCAGATTTTTGGGATTTTTCCTTTTCTCTCCCTAGTTCTAGTTTTAATCGGTATATTTTTAACGAAAGATACAAGTAATTAAATTAAAAAAGCTAGGCGCAACTCTTCTTCGAACTTATTTCATATCATAAAACCATAGCATTTAAGGCTGTGGTTTTTTAGTTTGATAAGAACAAAAGTATCTGTTTTTCTATTTTTTAAATGGTATAATAGAGAAAGAATAAGGGAGGTGAGAAAGAATGATTGCCCAACTGGATACCAAAACTGTCTATAGTTTCATGGAGAGCATGGTTTCGATTAAGAGATATGTCAGTCAAGGGAAGGAATATGGTTATTCATCACTTGGAATCATGGATGAAGACAATCTCTATGGAGCCTATTATTTTATCAAAGAATGCCAGAAACAGGAGATTCAGCCTTTATTAGGTCTTGAGATGACTGTTCATCATCAAGATGAATGGATCAATCTACGTTTTCTAGCCCTGTCAAATCGTGGCTATCGAAACCTGATGAAGCTGTCGTCTCTAAAGATGACAGGTAAAAAAGATTGGACTGACTTTTCTCCTTACCTGGAGGATATCTGTGTCATTGTTCCCTATTATCCTGAGATTGTTGGCTTAGATTTGGGATATGACTACTATATCGGGGTTTATCCAGATACACCTCAATCGAATTTTTCTCACCCCATCCTCCCGCTTTATCGTGTTAATTCTTTCGAACCTGAGGATTTGGAAGCCCTACAGATGCTTAAAGCGATTAAGGAAAACGTGACCTTGAGGGAGGTTGATGTTCAATCTCAACAGGGCTTGTTTTTGCCTACTGACCGTTTAGAACAGGTTTTTCAAGAGAAGTTTCCACAAGCACTCGAAAACTTAGCAAGATTGACCAAGGGGACTTCCTACGAGATTGATAGTAGTCTCAAGCTTCCTCGTTTTAATCCGGAGAGACCAGCTGTTGAGGAATTAAGGGAGAGAGCTGTTAAGGGCTTGGAGCAAAAAGGCTTGCTAGATTTTGTCTATCAGAATCGTTTAGAAGAAGAGCTATCTGTGATTCATGATATGGGATTCGATGACTATTTTTTAGTTGTCTGGGACCTATTGCGTTTTGGTCGGTCTCAGGGATATTACATGGGAATGGGACGTGGTTCTGCGGTAGGAAGTTTAGTAGCTTACGCTTTAGATATTACAGGGATTGATCCTGTAGCTAAGAATCTCATCTTTGAGCGTTTCTTGAATCGTGAACGTTACACCATGCCAGATATCGATATTGATATCCCTGATATCTATCGCCCTGAATTTATTCGTTATGTTCGTGACCGTTATGGTAGTATCCACGCTGCGCAGATTGTCACTTACTCGACCTTTGGTGCTAAGCAGGCCATCCGAGATATTTTTAAACGGTATGGTGTCCCTGAGTACGAATTGACGGCCATTACGAAAAAAATAGGATCTAAAGATACTCTTACTACAGCTTATGAAGGCAATCTAGGTTTTAGACAACTTATTCAGAGTAAGATGGAGTACCAAAAGGCTTTTGAAATTGCTAAGAAGATAGAAGGCTATCCTCGACAAACTTCTATCCATGCAGCTGGTGTCGTTATCAGTGATAAAAATCTAACAGATTATATTCCGCTCAAGTATGGAGAGGATATGCTGATTACCCAGTATGATGCCCATGGAGTTGAAGGAAATGGTTTGCTCAAGATGGACTTCTTGGGTCTTCGAAACCTAACCTTCGCTCAAAAAATGCAGGAGCTCTTATATGAAACTCAAGGAGTTCCACTAAGAATAGAGGACATAAACCTTGAGGATAAAGAAACTTTAGCCCTCTTTGCAGCTGGGAAGACCAAGGGGATCTTTCAGTTTGAACAACCTGGTGCCATTCGCTTATTGAAGCGCGTGAAACCAGAAAACTTTGAAGAAGTAGTGGCAACGACTTCCCTCAACAGGCCAGGTGCAAGTGACTATATCGATAACTTTGTGGCCAGAAAACATGGCAAAGAAAAAGTTACAGTACTTGATCCTATACTAGAAGATATTTTAGCTCCGACCTATGGCATCATGCTTTACCAAGAACAGGTGATGCAAGTAGCTCAACGCTATGCAGGTTTCAGTCTTGGAAAAGCCGATATCTTGCGTCGTGCTATGGGAAAAAAGAATGCTACCGAGATGCATCGAATGGAGGAGAGTTTTATCCAAGGTGCACTTGAAAATGGGCATAGCAAAGAACAGGCTCAAGAAGTTTTTGCTGTCATGGAAAAATTTGCTGGTTACGGTTTTAACCGTTCGCATGCTTATGCATATGCAGCTTTAGCTTTTCAGCTTGCCTACTTTAAAACACATTACCCTGCTATCTTTTATCAGGTCATGCTCAATTATGCGAGTGGAGATTATATTCTCGATGCGCTTGAACTGGGCTTTGAACTGGTTCCTCTTTCAATCAATACAATTCCATATCAGGATAAACTGACAGATAAGACGGTGTATTTGGGGCTTAAAAGCATTAAGGGAACGCCTCGTGACTTTGCTTATTGGATAATCGAGAATCGTCCTTTTAGCAGTGTCGAAGATTTTGTCACACGACTCCCCAAAAATTATCAGAAACTAAGCCTCCTAACTCCTTTAGTAGAAGTTGGCCTCTTTGATGGATTTGATAAAAATCGGCAAAAGATTTTAGCAAATCTACCAACTCTATTTATTTTTGTAGAAGAGTTAGGTAGCCTCTTTGCTGATTCTAGCTATAGCTGGACAGAGACAGAGGATTTCTCTAATATTGAAAAATTCAAAAAAGAACAAGAATGGTTAGGAGTTGGAGTTAGTCAACATCCATTGTTGGTCTTAGCAAAGAATCCCTTGTATCCAATTGTGAGTTTGGCTGAACTTTCTGAAGGACAGACAGCTACAGTGCTTGTTGAGGTTCAATCTATCCGAGTGATTCGAACTAAAAAAGGTGAAAATATGGCCTTTTTGAAAGTAAGTGATAGTAAGACAAATTTGGAAGTTACTGTTTTTTCTGATCAGTATCGCCAATTTAAAAATCTCTTACATGAAGGAAGATTTTACTACCTAAATGGAAAAGTACAGGCAAGAGATGGTCGTCTTCAATTAGTGTTAAATAATCTAAAAGAAGCAGTGAGTGAACGTTTTTGGATTCAAGTTGCTAATCATAACCATGATTCTGAAATTTATCATATTTTAAAGCAATACAAGGGACAAATTCCTGTCGTTATTCGCTATGAGGATGAACAAAAAAATGTCCTTTTACCAGGTTATTTTGTAGCAAAAGACGCAAGCTTACAAGAATCTTTAAGTCAAATGACAATGAAAACGATTTATCGTTAAAAATCAATGAAAATAAAAGAATTTTAACTTTAAATATGGTATAATCAGTTAGAATGTTAAAAGAAAAAGGAGCAAAACCAAATGAAACGTATTGCTGTATTGACTAGTGGTGGAGACGCCCCTGGTATGAATGCTGCCATCCGCGCTGTTGTTCGTCAAGCAATCTCAGAAGGAATGGAAGTTTTCGGTATCTATGATGGATACGCTGGTATGGTTGCTGGTGAGATTTATCCACTTGATGCTGCTTCAGTGGGAGACATCATTTCACGTGGTGGTACTTTCCTTCACTCTGCTCGTTACCCTGAGTTTGCACAACTTGAAGGTCAACTAAAAGGGATTGAGCAGTTGAAAAAACATGGTATCGAAGGTGTCGTAGTTATCGGTGGTGATGGTTCTTATCATGGAGCTATGCGCTTGACTGAGCATGGATTCCCTGCTATTGGACTTCCAGGTACAATCGATAACGATATCGTAGGTACTGACTTTACAATCGGATTTGATACTGCAGTTATGACTGCAATGGACGCGATCGATAAGATTCGTGATACATCATCAAGTCACCGTCGTACTTTCGTAGTTGAAGTAATGGGACGTAACGCTGGAGATATTGCTCTTTGGGCAGGTATCGCGACTGGTGCTGACGAAATCATCATCCCTGAAGAAGGTTTCAAATTTGAAGATATCGTAGCAAGTATCAAAGCTGGTTATGAGCACGGTAAAAAACACAACATTATCGTTTTGGCAGAAGGTGTTATGTCAGCGGCTGAATTTGGTCAAAAACTAAAAGAAGCTGGAGATACAAGTGACCTTCGTGTAACAGAACTTGGTCACATCCAACGTGGTGGTTCACCAACTGCTCGTGACCGTGTATTGGCGTCACGTATGGGTGCACACGCTGTTAAACTCCTTAAACAAGGAATCGGTGGTGTCGCTGTCGGTATTCGTAACGAGAAAATGGTTGAAAATCAAATTCTAGGAACAGCAGAAGAAGGAGCTTTGTTTAGCTTAACAGCTGATGGTAAGATCGTTGTCAATAACCCTCACAAAGCTGATATTGAACTTTCTGACTTGAACAAGAGCTTGTCATAATCAATTTTCATAAATCTGGTAAAATGACCATAAAAGGTCGAATTATATAAAGGAGTCACAAAAATCATGAACAAACGTGTAAAAATCGTTGCAACTTTGGGTCCTGCGGTAGAAATCCGTGGTGGTAAAAAATTCGGTGATGACGGATACTGGGGTGAAAAACTTGACGTTGAAGCTTCAGCTAAAAACATTGCTCAATTGATTGAAGCAGGAGCTAACACTTTCCGTTTCAACTTCTCACACGGTGACCACCAAGAACAAGGTGACCGTATGGCAACTGTTAAACTCGCAGAAAAACTTGCAGGTAAAAAAGTTGGTTTCCTTCTTGATACTAAAGGACCAGAAATCCGTACAGAATTGTTCGAAGGCGATGCAAAAGAGTATTCATACAAAACTGGTGAAAAAATCCGTGTTGCAACTAAACAAGGAATCAAATCAACTCGTGAAGTGATTGCTTTGAACGTTGCTGGAGCTCTTGACATCTATGATGACGTTGAAGTTGGTCGCCAAGTATTGGTTGACGATGGTAAACTTGGTCTTCGTGTTGTAGAAAAAGACGATGCAACTCGTGAATTTGTAGTTGAAGTTGAAAACGACGGTGTGATCGCTAAACAAAAAGGTGTAAACATCCCTAACACAAAAATTCCTTTCCCAGCTCTTGCTGAACGTGATAACGCTGATATCCGCTTCGGTCTTGAACAAGGTATCAACTTCATCGCGATTTCATTCGTACGTACTGCAAAAGACGTGAACGAAGTTCGTGCTATCTGTGAAGAAACTGGTAACGGTCACGTTCAATTGTTCGCTAAGATCGAAAACCAACAAGGTATCGATAACTTGGACGAAATCATTGAAGCTGCTGACGGTATCATGATCGCTCGTGGTGACATGGGTATCGAAGTACCATTTGAAATGGTTCCAGTTTACCAAAAAATGATCATCACTAAAGTGAACGCTGCTGGTAAAGTTGTTATCACTGCAACAAACATGCTTGAAACAATGACTGAAAAACCACGTGCGACTCGTTCAGAAGTATCAGACGTATTTAACGCTGTTATCGACGGAACTGACGCTACTATGCTTTCAGGTGAGTCTGCAAATGGTAAATACCCACTTGAGTCTGTTCGTACAATGGCTACAATCGACAAGAACGCTCAAACTCTTCTTAACGAATACGGACGTTTGAACTCAGATTCATTTGAACGTAACTCTAAGACAGAAGTTATGGCTTCAGCAGTTAAAGATGCTACAAACTCAATGGACATCAAATTGGTTGTAACTCTTACTAAGACTGGTCACACAGCACGTTTGATTTCTAAATACCGTCCAAATGCTGATATCTTGGCATTGACATTTGACGAATTGACAGAACGTGGATTGATGTTGAACTGGGGTGTTATCCCAATGTTGACAGAAACTCCATCATCAACTGATGACATGTTTGAAATTGCTGAACGTAAAGCAGTTGAAGCAGGTCTTGTACAATCTGGTGACGATATCGTTATCGTAGCAGGTGTGCCACTTGGTGAAGCAGTTCGTACAAACACTATGCGTATCCGTACTGTACGTTAATCAAAAAATAAAAACCTATCACATCAAGCGTTCGCGCTTGGGTGATAGGCTTTTTTTTCTATCTGAACTATAAAAGATTTAAAAAAAAGCTTTCTGGAAAACCAGAAAGCATGAGAGGCATCTCCATGTGAGAAACCGGTTCACACAATTTCTCAAGGTCCGCTCCTGCGTTAACGACCTCCTTTGCGCAATTGTAGCTCTCGCTACATATCGACTCATCGCAGATTTTATTTTACTATAGGGGCAATACTTTGTCAAGAAAAAACAGTTCCTAAAAAAGGAACTGATAAATGATGCTAATTGCCGGGATCGAACCGGCGACCTCATCCTTACCATGGATGCGCTCTGCCTACTGAGCTAAATCAGCTTACCAAGAAAGTATACTATAGATTTAGGCTTTTGTCAATATGTTGAAGAGTATCTTAACTCATTGAAAAAAGCCCAAGTAATCAACTTAGGCTTGTGAAGATTGGATTATTGTAGTTGTTTTCTCTTTTTGTCTGGGTCCCAAACAAAACTTGCTACAAAGGTAAAGAGAATTGTCAGAATTCCGATAACAATTGCGAGAATCAAGGCAGGGATACGGATGAACCACCAGAGTGGATTTGGTTTTTTGTTATTGTGCCATTGTTTTGTTTCTTCATCTAAACGTTGAAATTCAGATTGGATACGGTCTGCAACCATCTCAATTCCTTCATCATTCATCTTTTTAATATCAGAGATATCAATCGGATTTCCGAAGTTCATATCAATACGTTCACGGCTGACAAGCCCTTTTAGAGTCATAGGACCAGTATAGGTAACAGGCATGATGCGAACCTTGGCCATCTTTGCAATGAGAGCTACACCACCCTTAACATCATTGGAATGACGACTACCGCTTGGAAACATAATTAGTGAACGATTACTTTTTTTAAGAACATTGATTGGATACTTGATGGCAGAAGAATTTGGATTTTCTCGGTCAATCGGGAAGGCGCCACACATGCGAATCCACCAACCAAAGATACGATTTGAAAAGAGTTCTTTTTTGGCCATAAAGACAAATTGTTTCGGTTTTGTTGCAAAAGCCATGTAGACTGGATCCCACCAAGTACGGTGTGGGGCAACAAGGATATAGTTCTCATCTAAACTTGGAATTTTTTCAGTATTGTGAAAGTGAGCATTTCCATTGATCGACCATAAAATCAACATAACTAGCCCACGTAGATAAGTATAAAACATGGTGTCTCCTTCAGTTTTCTTTCTTTTATTATACCCTATCATAGTAGGACAGGCAAATGTTTTTTGTAAAGGCTGAAAAGCTCTTTATTTGAAATTAGAATTATTCAAAAAAAAATGATATGATAGAATTTATGGATAAAAATAAAATTATGGGCTTAAGCCAATCAGAAGTTAAAGATCGTCAGAAACAGGGACAGGTCAATGATTTCAAAGCTTCAGCTAGTACCAGTACCTGGCAGATTATAAAGCGAAATGTCTTTACTTTATTCAATGCATTAAACTTTGCCATCGCCTTAGCGCTCGCTTTTGTTCAAGCATGGAGCAACTTGGTCTTCTTTGCGGTTATCTGTTTTAATGCTTTTTCAGGAATTGTAACTGAATTACGTGCCAAGCATATGGTTGATAAACTCAATCTCTTGAATAAAGAAAAGATTACGACTATTCGTGATGGACAAGAGATCGCTTTGGACCCTGAAGAGCTTGTTTTGGATGATGTGATACGCTTGTCTGCAGGGGATCAGATTCCAAGTGATGCGATTGTATTAGAAGGCTTTGCAGAAGTCAATGAAGCCATGTTAACAGGCGAGAGTGACCTGGTACAAAAAGAAGTCGAAGACTTGATACTGTCAGGAAGCTTTCTTGCAAGTGGGTCTGTCTTTGCACAGGTTCATCATGTTGGAGCAGACAACTATGCTGCTAAACTCATGCTTGAAGCTAAGACCGTTAAACCAATCAATTCCCGTATCATGAAATCACTTGATCAACTTGCAGGCTTTACTGGGAAAATCATCATTCCATTTGGAATTGCCCTCTTGCTTGAAGCTTTGGTCTTAAAAGGTTTACCCCTTAAATCTTCTGTAGTGAATTCTTCTACAGCTCTTTTGGGGATGTTACCTAAGGGAATCGCACTTTTGACCATTACCTCTCTTTTAACCGCTGTTATCAAGCTAGGTTTGAAGAAGGTCTTGGTGCAGGAGATGTATTCTGTTGAAACCCTTGCACGCGTGGATATGCTTTGTTTGGATAAAACAGGTACCATCACTCAAGGGAAGATGCAGGTTGAGACTGTTCTTCCTCTGACCCAGGCTTATGACAAGGATGCTATTGCAAAAATACTAACCAGCTATATGGCACACAGTGAGGATAAAAATCCAACTGCTCAAGCTATTCGAAAGCGTTTTACGGGAGAGGTAGCCTATCCGATGATTTCTAGTCTTCCATTTTCTAGTGATCGAAAATGGGGAGCGATGGAATTGGAAGGTCTCGGAACTGTTTTCTTAGGTGCACCTGAGATGTTGTTGGATGCTGAAGTTCCTGAAGCTAGGGAAGCTCTTGAACGAGGGTCTCGTGTCTTAGTTTTGGCTCTAAGTCAAGAAAAGCTTGACCACCACAAAACGCAGAAACCATCGGATATGCAAGCCTTGGCTCTGCTTGAGATTCTAGATCCTATCCGAGAAGGGGCTGCTGAAACTTTAGACTATCTACGTTCTCAGGAAGTAGGGTTGAAAATTATATCTGGTGATAATCCAGTTACCGTTTCAAGTATTGCTCAAAAAGCAGGTTTTGCAGATTATCATAGCTATGTAGATTGTTCAAAAATCACGGACGAGGAATTGATTGCTATGGCTGAGGAGACAGCGATTTTTGGACGTGTCTCGCCTCATCAAAAGAAACTGATTATCCAAACTCTGAAAAAAGCAGGTCATACTACTGCCATGACAGGAGATGGTGTCAATGATATCCTTGCTCTCCGCGAGGCAGATTGTTCCATCGTGATGGCTGAAGGAGATCCAGCGACTCGTCAGATTGCAAATCTGGTTCTCTTGAACTCAGACTTTAATGATGTTCCTGAGATACTCTTTGAGGGTCGTCGTGTAGTTAATAATATAGCTCACATTGCTCCAATTTTCTTGATTAAGACCATCTATTCATTCTTATTGGCAATCATCTGTATTGCAAGTGCATTGTTAGGTCGTACTGAATGGATTTTGATTTTCCCGTTTATCCCGATTCAGATTACCATGATTGACCAGTTTGTGGAAGGTTTCCCGCCGTTCGTATTGACCTTTGAACGAAATATCAAACCTGTGGAACAAAACTTCCTCAGAAAGTCCATGCTTCGTGCTTTACCAAGTGCCTTGATGGTAGTCTTTAGCGTTCTATTTATTAAAATTTTTGGAACAAGTCAAGGTTGGTCAGCCATTGAAATTTCAACACTTCTGTATTATCTACTGGCATCGATTGGTTTCATGTCTGTAGTTAGAGCTTGTTTGCCATTTAGTCTGTGGCGTGTCCTCTTGATTATTTGGTCAGTTGGTGGCTTCCTTGGAACAGCTCTATTTCCAAAAATTCAAAAATTGCTTGAAATTTCAACACTTACAGGACAAACATTACCTGTCTATGGCATTATGATGGTCATATTTGCTGTCATTTTCATCCTGACAAGTCGTTATCAAGCTAGAAGATAAAGAAAGGCTGCAATCCTTGATTGCGGTCTTTTTTAGGTACAGGATTGCTAGATAAAATATGGTATAATAAAGGGAAATAGAGTTTTTGAAAGTGAGAGAAGATGATTTCAAAGAGATTAGAAACGGTAGCTTCCTTTGTACCTCAAGGAGCCGTTTTGCTAGATGTAGGAAGCGATCATGCTTATCTACCTATTGAATTGGTTGAAAAAGGTCACATCAAGCGTGCCATTGCAGGAGAAGTTGTAGAAGGTCCCTATCAATCTGCAGTTACAAATGTTGAAAGTCATGGTTTGACTGAGAAAATTCAGGTTCGTTTAGCCAATGGTTTAGCAGCTTTCGAAGAAAGTGACCAGGTCTCTGTCATCACTATTGCTGGAATGGGTGGTCGTTTGATTGCTACGATTTTGGAAGAGGGATTAGGTAAACTAGCCAATGTTGAGCGTTTGATTCTTCAACCGAATAATCGTGAAGACGAGTTACGTAGTTGGCTACAAGAGCATGGTTTTCAAATCATAGCAGAAAGTATCCTAGAAGAAGCTGGGAAATTCTATGAGATCATAGTTGCAGAAGCTGGCGAAATGAAGCTATCAGCTACTGATGTTCGGTTTGGCCCCTTCTTGTCCAAAGAAGGCAGTCCAGTCTTCATCCAAAAATGGAAAAAAGAAGCTGCTAAGCTTGAGTTTGCCCTTAGTCAAATTCCAGAAAAAAATCAAGAAGAACGTCAGGTTCTAGTAGATAAAATTCAAGCCATCAAGGAGGTGCTCCATGAAAGCAAGTGAAGTGATTAAGCGTTATGAAGCCTATTGTCCTCAAGAATTTTCTATGGAAGGCGATAGTCGTGGACTGCAAATTGGAGCCTTAGATAAGGAAATTCAAAAGGTCATGGTTGCTCTTGATATCCGTGAAGAGACAGTCGCTGAAGCTATTGAAAAGGGTGTTGATTTGATTATCGTTAAGCACGCCCCTATCTTTCGTCCAATCAAGGATTTGGTAGCTAGTCGTCCTCAAAATCAAATTTACATCAATCTCATCAAGAACGATATTGCCGTCTATGTTAGCCATACTAATATCGATATTGTTGAAAATGGTCTTAATGATTGGTTCTGCCAACTTTTGGGTATTGAGGATACAACTTATTTGCAGGAAACAGGTCCTGAACGTGGGATTGGCCGTATTGGAACTATTAGACCTCAAACATTTAAGGAATTTGCTGACCATGTTAAGGAAGTCTTTGGTCTAGATAGCCTTCGTATGGTGTATTATCATGAGAGTGATTTGCAAAAAACAATCTCAAGAGTGGCTATCTGTGGTGGCAGTGGGCAATCTTTCTATTCTGATGCTTTAGCAAAAGGAGCAGATCTTTATATCACTGGTGATATTTATTATCATACTGCCCAAGATATGCTGTCAGATGGTTTGTTAGCTCTGGATCCGGGACACTATATCGAAGTGCTTTTTGTCGAAAGAATCGCAGCGCTCTTGAACGAATGGAAGAAAGAGAATGCTTGGTCTCTCGAAGTTGTCGCAAGTCAAGCTTCTACCAATCCATTCCATCATATCTAGTTAGAAGGTAAAGACAATGAAAAAAGTTGCCATTGTAGGAGCAGGGATTGTAGGGGCAACTGCCGCCTACTACCTCTCTAAAGAAGCAGATATCGAAGTAACGGTTTTTGATCATGGAAAGGGCCAAGCAACTAAGGCCGCAGCAGGAATTATTAGTCCCTGGTTCTCTAAACGACGTAATAAAGCTTGGTACAAGATGGCTCGCCTAGGAGCGGACTTTTATGTAGATTTATTAGCTGACTTAGAAAAAATTGGTCAAAAGGTTGATTTCTACCAGCGCTCAGGAGTCTTCCTTCTCAAAAAAGATGATTCCAAGCTCGAGGAACTCTATGACTTAGCCTTGCAACGTAGAGATGAATCTCCCTTAATTGGCGAATTAGCCATTTTGGACCAAGCTGCTGCAAGCAGCCTATTCCCTGGTCTAAAGGGATTTGAGAGATTGCTCTATGCTTCTGGAGGAGCTCGAGTAGATGGCCAACTTTTAGTTAGTCGCTTGCTTGAAGCCAGTCAAGTGAAGGTGATAAAGAAAGAGGTCAGTCTAAAATCTCTATCATCAGGCTATCAAATAGACAATCATGTTTTTGATCAAGTCATATTGTCTACGGGAGCTTGGCTTGGTCACATTTTGGAACCTTTAGGCTATGAAGTTGATGTTCGTCCTCAAAAGGGGCAACTCCGAGATTACCAAGTGGAACAAGACATGGGAGCTTATCCTGTAGTTATGCCTGAAGGTGAGTGGGATTTGATACCATTTCCTGGAGGCAAGTTATCTCTAGGAGCTACTCATGAAAATGATATGGGCTTTGACTTGACAGTGGATGAAACCTTGCTCGATCAAATGGTTGTGGCGGCGAGTACATTTTATCCAGCCATGGCTGAGGAAATTTCATCTGGTGAACGTGTGGGGATTCGTGCTTATACAAGTGATTTCTCTCCATTTTTCGGACAGGTTCCCAACTTATCAGGAGTCTATACAGCAAGTGGTTTAGGATCTTCAGGTTTAACGACTGGTCCTATTATCGGTTATCATCTAGCTCAAATGGTTCAAGGGAGAAGTGGAGTATTAAATCCAGCAGATTATCCGACTGAAAGATACATTAAAAAGAAACAATAGTAAATCTTTTACTTAGATTTTACGATAGTGTTAGGAAAGTAAATGACTTTTCCTATCAAAAATGGTAAAATGAAAAAAATAATCCAGGAATTGAGGAAATGAAATGCAAGAAAAAATTCTGGTAACAGGTGGAGCAGGTTTTATCGGAACTCACACTGTCATCGAACTGGTCCAAGCTGGACACCAAGTAGTTGTCGTGGATAATTTGGTCAATAGTAGCCGTAAAAGTCTTGAAGTAGTCGAAAGAATCACTGGGGTAGAAATTCCTTTTTACGAAGCTGATATTCGTGATACAGATACACTTCGTGATATTTTCAAACATGAAGAACCAACAGGTGTAATTCATTTTGCAGGTTTGAAAGCTGTTGGTGAGTCAACTCGTATCCCGTTGACCTACTATGATAACAATATTGCAGGTACTCTCAGTCTCTTGAAAGTCATGGAGGAGACAAATTGTAAAAATATCATCTTTAGCTCATCAGCAACAGTATATGGAGATCCTCATACAGTTCCAATCTTAGAAGATTTCCCACTTTCAGCTACTAACCCTTATGGTCGTACCAAGCTAATGCTTGAAGAAATCTTGACAGATATCTATAAAGCCGATTCAGAATGGAACGTTGTGTTGCTTCGTTATTTCAACCCAATTGGAGCTCATAAGAGTGGTGACTTAGGTGAAAATCCAAACGGTATTCCAAACAACCTTTTGCCATATGTGACACAAGTTGCAGTTGGTAAGTTGGAACAAGTTCAAGTATTTGGGGATGACTACGATACTGAAGATGGAACAGGTGTACGTGACTATATCCACGTTGTTGATCTTGCGAAAGGACACGTTGCAGCACTTAAGAAACTTCAAAAGGCTTCAGGTCTAAATATTTATAATCTTGGTACAGGAAAAGGTTACTCTGTTCTTGAAATTATCCAAAATATGGAAAAAGCTGTTGGTCGCCCAATTCCTTACCGAATTGTTGAACGTCGCCCAGGTGATATTGCAGCTTGCTACTCAGATCCAGCAAAAGCTAAGGCAGAGCTCGGTTGGGAAGCAGAACTTGGTATTACAGAGATGTGTGAGGATGCATGGCGTTGGCAAAGTCAGCATCCAAATGGATTTGAAGATTAAATAAAAAGAGGTATTATAGAAAAAAGAGGAAGAAATTCCTCTTTTTTAACAATCAATAGAAAATAGCAACTAAAAATCCATCAGTTATAAAAATGTTTAACGAACAATTAAAATAGAATAAAATAAGTCTGTAAAAAGACTATAAATTTCTATAAAAATATGCTAAACTAGAGGGAGTGGAAAATAGAGGTCTATGCTCCACCAAAATTTAAGATTCATCTTTGATCAGAGCGCGGGTAGGGCAATTTTTAACGGCTTCTAAAACATCGTCGCTGCAAGTGATTTCTCTCTCTAATTGCTCAGAATCATCGAAAAAACGGACGATGCCATTATCATGGTAATCAAATAAATCCGAATAAGTTTGGCAAAGCCCACAGGCAATGCAGCGTTCAGGTATAAGCATAATTTTCATATTTACATTGTAATAAGAAATTAAAAAAAACTCAAGGAGTAAGGTATGGAAAAGGAACCGTGGCAAGAAGATATTTATGAAAACCAGGAAGAAGAAACAAGAACAGAACGTCGCCATCGTAATCAATATGATTCAGGTATCTTGGCTAATCATATTTTAACTGTTTTAGCAATTATTTTCTTTGTGATTGTTGTTGGGATGATAGTCGTACTAGTTTACTTGTCATCTGGTGGAAGTGACCGCACTTCGACATTGAAAGATTTTTATGATTCTTCAGCTCCAAAAGTAGAAGAAGTTACAACAGTGGCTACTACTGCTCAGTCAACAGAAGCAGAGACAACTCAACAAGAACATACAGAGGCGCATACTGATTCTGAAGGAACTATTACAGTTTTGCCAGGAGAAGGGGAAGCAGCGATTGCAGCTCGAGCAGGGATTTCTATTGCTCAACTTGAAGCTTTGAATCCTGGTCATATGTCTACTGGGACTTGGTTTGCAAATCCTGGTGATGTCCTTAAGACAAGATAGGAGTAACGATGAAAACAATTCAGATTGCTATTGATGGACCAGCTTCTAGTGGTAAGAGTACAGTAGCTAAGATTATTGCTAAGGACTTTGGTTATACTTATCTGGATACGGGTGCTATGTATCGTGCTGCGACTTACATTGCATTGAAAAACCAAATTAGTCCAGATGAGCCATCTCAACTTCTTGAATTATTGGAACAATATCCAATTAGTTTTGGTCGCGCTGAAAATGGAGACCAGCTTGTTTTTGTTGGAGATGTTGATGTGACAAATCCGATCCGAGAAAATGAAGTAACCAACGCTGTTTCTGCTTTTGCGGCAATTCTAGCTGTTCGTGAAAAATTGGTAGCCCTTCAGCAAGAAATTGCCCAACAAGGTGGTATCGTTATGGATGGCCGCGATATTGGAACAGTAGTCTTGCCTCAAGCTGAATTGAAGATTTTTCTAGTAGCATCTGTAGATGAGCGTGCGGAACGCCGTTACAAGGAAAACCTTTCAAAGGGTATCGAAACGAATTTGGAAACTTTGAAGGAAGAGATTGCTGCGCGTGATTATAAAGATAGTCATCGTGAAACTTCACCTCTCAAGCAAGCCGAGGATGCAATCTATTTGGATACGACTGGACTCTCTATTTTAGAAGTTGTTGAAAAAATTAAATCAGAAGCACAAAAACATTTATAAGAACTATAAAAACGATGAACTGAATTTCGGTTTGTCGTTTTTTATCATGATTTGTCAAATAGTCTGTTTTAAGGTATAATAGTTGCTGTTAAAGAAAATTTGACATTCAAATAATCATAAATTTTTAAGGAGATAACATGAGTCAATTACCAAATTGCCCAAAATGTAATTCAGAATACGTATATGAAGATGGCACACTTCTCGTTTGCCCAGAATGTGCTTATGAGTGGAATCCTGCTGAGCAAGCAGAAGCTGAAGAAGGTCTTGTTGCCATCGATGCAAATGGAAATAAACTTGCTGATGGAGATACAGTCACTTTGATTAAGGACCTTAAAGTCAAAGGGGCTCCAAAAGATCTCAAACAAGGAACTCGTGTGAAAAATATCCGTATTGTTGAAGGTGACCACAACATCGACTGTAAAATTGATGGTTTTGGCGCTATGAAACTTAAATCAGAATTTGTGAAGAAGATTTAATCATGATTAAAAACGAAAAAGTAATATTTTATAGTCGTATCTTTTTATTTATAGCAGCCTTTACCGGTGTATACTTGGAGATTACTAAACGCGGTGGTCTAGGGATGTTGCTTTACTACACAGTACTTTCTAACCTTTTGGTTGTACTCTTTACAGGTTATCTTTTGTTAAAGATGCGTAGTGGTGGTGATAGTTGGCAGAGTCCTGGTATTCTACGTCTCAAAGGTGGCGTCACTATGAGTATTATGATTACTTGTGTCATCTATCATTTCATGCTAGCTCCTTTGACGACAGATTTTTACCGTTTGGAGAATTTCCTTTGCCATTATATTGTCCCTCTCTGGTTTTTAGCAGATACAATTATTTTTGACAAGAGTCGCCAATATAAGTTGGTTGATCCCATGCTTTGGACCAGTCTTCCTTTGATTTATATGATTTTTGCCCTCTTAAACGGTTTTGTTCTAAAGATGGATGTCCCTAATGCTAAGGATAGTCCCTTCCCTTATTTCTTTTTGAATGCTACCAAACATGGTTGGGGCTTTGTCTTTAAATGGGCAGCCACTATCTTTGTTGCTTATATGGTTTCAGGATATCTCTTTTATCTTGTGAAAAGTATTAAAAAATCTAAGAAATAAAAGTACCCTATGTGGGTGCTTTTTTTGTGATAGAAATAATTGTACCCGGACAAATTGATTTATTTTATCTTGTCCTCGAGTCATTTCTATCTTAAAATAAACATGTAGCTACCAATACAAGTAATGAGGAAGAAAAAATGACTGAAAATCGTTATGAATTAAATAAAAATTTGGCACAAATGCTTAAAGGTGGCGTCATCATGGACGTTCAAAACCCTGAACAAGCAAGAATTGCAGAGGCTGCAGGTGCAGCAGCGGTTATGGCTTTGGAGCGAATCCCAGCTGATATTCGTGCGGCCGGTGGTGTCTCTCGAATGAGTGATCCAAAGATGATTAAGGAAATACAAGAAGCAGTCAGCATTCCAGTTATGGCTAAGGTTCGAATTGGGCATTTTGTTGAAGCTCAGATTTTAGAAGCCATCGAGATTGACTATATCGATGAGAGTGAAGTGTTATCTCCAGCTGATGATCGTTTCCATGTAGACAAGAAAGAATTCCAAGTTCCTTTTGTTTGTGGTGCAAGAGACTTGGGTGAAGCCTTGCGTCGTATCGCTGAAGGAGCATCGATGATTCGTACAAAAGGAGAGCCAGGAACAGGAGACATCGTACAGGCTGTTCGTCATATGCGCATGATGAATCAAGAAATCCGCCGCATTCAAAACCTCCGTGAGGACGAATTATATGTGGCCGCAAAAGAACTCCAAGTACCTGTAGAATTAGTTCAATATGTCCACGAACATGGAAAATTACCAGTTGTCAACTTTGCAGCTGGAGGCGTGGCAACACCAGCAGATGCAGCTCTTATGATGCAACTCGGTGCGGAAGGCGTCTTTGTCGGATCTGGAATTTTCAAGTCAGGTGATCCTGTCAAACGTGCAGCAGCTATTGTTAAGGCTGTTACGAATTATCAAAATCCTCAAATTCTAGCTGAAATCTCTGAAGATTTAGGTGAAGCCATGGTTGGTATCAATGAAAATGAAATCCAAATTCTCATGGCTGAGCGAGGAAAATAGATGAAAATCGGAATATTAGCTTTGCAGGGAGCCTTTGTAGAACATGAAAAAGTGCTTACTGAACTAAGAGTTGAAAGTATTGAATTGCGAAACCTAGAAGATTTTCTGCAACACCAGAGTGACCTGTCGGGTTTGATCTTGCCAGGAGGTGAGTCAACGGCCATGGGTAAGCTCTTACGTGATCAACAAATGTTGATTCCTCTAAGAGAAGCTATACTCAATGGCTTACCAGTCTTTGGGACTTGTGCCGGTCTGATTTTGCTAGCGAGACAAATCGCTTCTCAAGAGGAAAGTCATCTGGCGACTATGGATATAGTAGTAGAGCGTAATGCCTATGGGCGTCAGCTAGGAAGTTTTTATACTGAGACAGACTGTAAGGGTGTTGGCAAAATTCCCATGACCTTTATCCGTGGACCTATTATTAGTGAAGTTGGTAAGGGTGTTGATGTTCTGGCAGTAGTGAATCATCAAATCGTTGCTGCTCAAGAAAAGAATATGCTAGTGACTTCATTTCATCCGGAATTGACAAATGATCTTCGCTTGCACCAGTATTTTATCAATATGTGCAAATAAAAAAGAGGTTGGGATTTTCCCAACTTCTTTTTTTACATATAATAAACAATGGCAATGTATTGCAGAGCTGAGGCTGCTAGGATGAAGAGATGCCAAATCATATGAAAGTATGGTTTCTTCTTAGCGTAGAACCCAGCACCAACTGTATAGCATAGACCTCCTGATACCATGAGACACCAGAACATTGGATTTGTTTGGCTGATAATTGCTGGTAAGATTGCTACAACTAGCCATCCCATGATGAGGTAGAGAATGAGACTAAATTTTTCATTGACTTTTTTGGCAAAGATTTTATAAAGAATACCAAAAATAGTCGTTCCCCACTGAATGGCGATAATGAGATAACCAAACCAGTTGTTCATCAAAGTTAAAACCACAGGAGTATAAGATCCAGCGATTGCCACATAAATCATGGAATGGTCAATAATCCGCAAGACATACTTATGAGTCGAACCGTAAGCCATAGAATGATAAATAGTGGATGAAAGAAACATGAGAAAAAGGCTGATGACAAAAATCGAAACACCAATGGATGATAAAAATCCATGGGCTTCATAACTATAGGTTGATGAAATTGGAAGTAAGATGAGCATGATAACTGCACCGACAGCATGGGTGACACTGTTAGCTATTTCTTCTCCAAAACTAAGTCGCTTGCTAAGTTTTAAGCTAGTATTCATTTGTTTCCTCCTCTTCAGTTTCTGTATAGACTAGTGCTAGTGTTTGATGATAGAGTTTGACAGTTTGGCAGCTTGCCTGGATAATAGGATTTGCTGGGTCAATGTCTTCATTCATATAGTCCACAAAAGCATTGTAAAGTTTTTCTGAATTAGTGTCTGTGTGTAGGGTATTAAGGGTTTGAGCAATTTCTTGGATAGAAAAAACGGACTTGAGAGTAGTAATAGCTATCAATCGTGCGATTTGTTTGCGTTGGTATTTTTTCTTATCAGGTTTTGGCAGATAGCCATGTTTTACATAGTTATTGACCATAGAAGCTGTCAAACCTTTCTCCTTATCAGGAGAAACTGGAGGACAGATTTGATTGACATAAAGTAAAACCTGGTCCAGATAGAGATTGATATTTGGAATTTCTTTCCATTTTGGGTAGGAAAAAACAGATTTCATTTCCAACTCCTTTTTATCTAGTTTTGATAACTAGATTATAAAATAATAGAAATTAAAAGTCAAGTTTTAACTGCTTGTAGAAAGCCTTAAATTATGCTATGATGAGAGAAACTAGTCAGAAAAGAGGAGATAGGATGGAAATTCGTTTAGCCTTTCCAAACGAAGTTGATGCAATTATGCAAGTGATTGAGGGAGCCAAGAAATGTTTGGCAGAAGCTGGTAGCACTCAGTGGCAAAACGGCTATCCAGATGCAGATACGATTATCGAAGATATTATATCTGGTCAAGCTTATGTAGCCTTAGAGGAAGGAGAACTCTTAGCCTATGCAGCAGTGACTAAGAGTCCAGAAATAGCTTATGAAGCCATTTATGATGGAAACTGGGAAGGAAGAGAATCAGAATACTTAGTATTTCATCGTATCGCAGTTGCCAGTGATGTGCAAGGTCAAGGTGTTGCTCAGACCTTTTTGGAAGGCTTGATTGAAGGTTTTGATTACCTAGATTTTCGTTCAGATACGCACGCTAAAAACAAAGCCATGCAGCATATTTTTGAAAAACTTGGCTTTAAACAGGTCGGTAAAGTTCCAGTAGATGGGGAACGCTTGGCCTACCAAAAAATAAAATCAAATGCCTAAGAAGTATGCAAAAATGCTGTACAAGTCTCCGGTTGGGATTTTATCTCTGGTTGCAGATGACCACTATCTGTTTGGAATATGGATTGAAGAAGAGAGTGATTTTGAGAAGGGATTATCTGAAAATGATGTAACTCTTGTTGAAAGTCATCCCATTTTAAATCAAATTATTTCCTATTTAGAGACTTATTTTAAGGGGCAAGATCAAGACTTATCTAAGATGCCTTTAGCTCCTGTCGGTAGTGACTTCGAAAAAAGAGTCTGGAACTACTTGCGTGGAATTCCTTTTGGTCAGACAGTTACTTATGGACAAATAGCTAAGGACTTGCAGGTGGCTTCTGCCCAAGCAATCGGAGGAGCAGTAGGGCGCAATCCCTGGTCTATCCTTGTCCCCTGTCACCGTGTGCTAGGGGCTGGGAGACGTCTGACAGGCTATGCTTGGGGGCTCGATAAGAAGGTTTGGCTCTTGAATCATGAAGGTGCAAGTTATCAAGAAAATAAAAAATAGAAAGAGAAAAAATGTTAGAATTTATCGAATATCCAAAATGTACAACTTGTAAGAAAGCAAAGAAAGAATTAGATCAACTCGGACTAGAATATAAAGATGTTCATATCGTAGAAGAGACTCCGAGTGAAAAGGTTATTTTAAACTGGCTCGAAACTTCTGGGTTTGAATTGAAGCAATTTTTCAATACTAGTGGTATCAAATATCGTGAGCTTGGCTTAAAAGATAAGGTTGGAACTTTATCAAACAAAGAAGCAGCCAAACTTTTAGCTAGTGATGGTATGTTGTTAAAACGTCCAATACTAGTTGAAAATGGTCTTGTAAAACAAATTGGCTATCGTAAAACATACAATAACTTGGATCTGAATTAGTTTTTGTTTATCTCCTTGATAGATAAAATATATAACCTCCCACTTTTAAAGTATGATAAACTAGAAGGTAGATGAAATCTGATATGCTCGTAGCAAATATTTTTAATTAGAGCATAAGTATGATAGAATGAATCATTATCTTGAGAGGATGTTTCTATGAATGTTACAACGATTTTAGCATCTGATTGGTATCAAAATTTGATGCAATATATCCCAGACGGCAAACTCTTTAGTTGGCGTTCAGTCTTTGATGGGATTCCAAGAATAGTACAGCAATTACCGACAACTTTGATGTTGACAGTATTTGGTGCTTTTTTTGGAATTATGCTAGCCCTGCTTTTTGCCATTGTAAAAATCAATCGCGTTAGAATTCTTTATCCATTACAAGCCTTTTTTGTTAGTTTCTTAAAAGGAACTCCTATTTTAGTACAACTCATGTTGACTTATTACGGAATTCCTTTGGCACTTAAAGCATTGAATCAACAATGGGGAACTGCATTTAATATCAATGCGATTCCAGCTGCAGCGTTTGCAATTGTAGCCTTTGCCTTTAACGAGGCAGCCTATGCTAGTGAAACCATCCGTGCAGCCATTCTTTCTGTAAATCCTGGTGAGATTGAAGCTGCTCGCAGTCTTGGAATGACACGTGCACAAGTTTACCGTCGTGTGATTATTCCAAATGCAGCAGTAGTTGCGACACCAACCTTAATTAACTCCCTCATTGGCTTGACCAAGGGAACTTCCCTAGCCTTCAGCGCGGGTGTCGTAGAAGTCTTTGCCCAAGCTCAAATCTTAGGTGGTGCAGATTATCGTTATTTCGAACGTTTTATCTCAGTAGCTCTAGTTTATTGGGTTGTAAATATTGCTATTGAAAATCTTGGTCGTTTCATTGAAAGAAAAATGGCGATTTCAGCACCAGATAATGTTGAGACAGATGTGAAAGGAGAGCTTCGCTAATGATTAAAATTTCAAATTTAAGCAAATCCTTTTCAGGTCAGACTGTTTTGGACCATCTGAACTTAGATATTCAAAAAGGAGAGGTCGTTGCTCTTATTGGTTCATCAGGAGCAGGAAAATCAACCTTTCTTCGTAGCCTAAATTACCTGGAAACTCCTGATAGTGGAAGTATTCAGATTGATGATTTCAAAGTGGATTTTTCTCAAATTACGCAAGAAGAAATTCTGACTCTTCGTCGCAAACTATCTATGGTGTTCCAACAGTTCAATCTGTTTGAGCGTAGAACAGCCTTAGACAATGTCAAGGAAGGTTTGGTAGTAGTTAAAAAACTATCCGATGAAGAGGCGACTAAGATAGCTAAAGAAGAGTTGGCTAAGGTTGGTTTATCTGATCGTCAACAACACTATCCTCGCCACTTGTCAGGTGGACAAAAACAACGAGTAGCCTTGGCGCGTGCTTTGGCTATGAAACCGGACGTCTTACTCTTGGATGAGCCAACTTCAGCACTGGATCCAGAATTGGTTGGTGAGGTAGAAAGATCTATCGCCAATGCCGCTAAATCAGGCCAAACCATGATTTTGGTGAGTCATGATATGTCCTTTGTCTCTCAAGTGGCTGATAAGGTTTTGTTCTTGGACAAAGGAAAGATTATCGAATCTGGAACACCAGATGAAATCATCAATCATCCAAAAGAAGAACGAACAAAAGAGTTCTTTGCTAGTTACAAACGGACCTATATTTGATATAATAGAAGATAAGAAAAACTCAGTTGGCTAAGCTAACTGGGTTTACTCTTTAAAAATAATAGAAATGAGAGAAAGCATGTTAGTTCAGCTATTTGCTTTGTATTTAGAGAGTTTGGTTTTGACGATTTTACTAGTCTTGGTTATTTTAGGACTTTGGATTGGTTTTAGAGCTCTATCAGGTGCGGATAAAACTGCTAAGGAGCGTCAAGCTCACCTCTATGATATGATTATGATTGGAGTTCTAACAATTCCAGTATTGTCTTTTGCAACCATGAGCATCTTGTTGGTTCTCAAGGCATAATAGTTGTTAAATAGGATATAATCCGTTAGAATAAAAATAGTTACAACAAGAAAGAAGGAAAGAGAATGTACGATACGATTATTATCGGTGCAGGTCCTGCTGGGATGACTGCAGCCTTGTATGCAGCACGCAGTAATCTGAAAGTTGCTTTGATTGAAGGTGGCCTTCCTGGTGGTCAGATGAATAATACTTCGGATATTGAAAACTATCCAGGATATGCCAATATCAGCGGTCCAGAATTAGCTGAAAAGATGTTTGAACCACTTGAAAATCTTGGTGTTGAGCATCTTTATGGCTTTGTTGAAAATGTTGAGGACCATGGCGAATTTAAAAAAGTCGTAACAGACGACCAAGTTTATGAAACTCGCACAGTTATCGTAGCGACAGGTTCTAAGCACCGTCTATTGGAAGTTCCAGGCGAAGAAGAACTCAATAGCCGTGGTGTTTCTTATTGTGCCGTTTGTGATGGAGCCTTTTTCCGTGACCAAGATTTATTGGTCGTAGGTGGAGGTGACTCAGCAGTTGAAGAAGCAATCTTCTTAACACGATTTGCTAAGTCTGTAACCATCATTCACCGTCGAGATGAACTTCGTGCTCAAAAAGTCTTGCAAGATCGCGCCTTTGCCAATGAAAAAATCAAGTTCATTTGGGATTCTGTTGTCAAAGAAATCAAGGGTGAAAACCGTGTGGAGTTAGTTGTCATTGAAAATGTTAAAACAGGACAAGTGACAGAACAAGCCTTTGGTGGTGTTTTCATCTATGTTGGATTAGATCCTGTTAGTGATTTCGTTCAAGAATTACAGATTCGAGATCAGGCAGGTTGGATTGTGACTGATGACCACATGAAGACAAGTGTTGCTGGTGTCTTTGCAGTTGGGGATGTTCGTCAGAAAGACCTTCGTCAAGTTACAACAGCAGTTGGGGATGGTGCTATTGCAGGTCAAGAAGCCTATAAATATATCATTGAACATAATTAAAAAAGTTTCCAATCAAACGATTGGAAACTTTTTTATAATCGATTTCGGAAGACTTCGTACATGAGAATAGCAGCAGCAACACTGGCATTGAGGCTTTGTACATGTCCATTCATTGGAATAGTTATCATCTCGTCCACTTGCTTCTTGATGTTACTTGAAATACCTTTTCCTTCATTTCCGATAATGAGAGCAACTTTGCCACTTGTATTCCATTTATGGCAAGGTGTTCCGTTCATATCAGTTCCAAAAGTCCAGAATCCCTCGTCTTTGAGTTTGTCCAAGGTTTGACTAAGATTAGTGACTCGGGCAATAGGAACATGTTCAATCGCACCTGTTGCTGTTTTTGCTACGACAGGAGTGACGCCGACAGCTCGATGTTTAGGAATAATGACACCTGAAACATTGGTTGCATCGGCTGTTCTTAGGATAGAACCTAGGTTGTGAGGGTCAGTTAGTCCATCGAGAATCAATAGTAGTGGGTTTTCTTCTTGACGGGTCTTTGCAAGAATCTGCTCAAGTTCTGTATAGGCAAATTCAGAAACACGCAAAACAAAACCTTGGTGGACAGCACCTTCAGTCATTTCGGAAAGAGATTTTTTTGAAGTCCAAG
The DNA here is from genome assembly GCF_052077995.1 of Streptococcus sp. V728. Taxonomy (NCBI): domain Bacteria; kingdom Bacillati; phylum Bacillota; class Bacilli; order Lactobacillales; family Streptococcaceae; genus Streptococcus; species Streptococcus sp. V728. Next base: position 190,761 of record NZ_JBQJJH010000001.1, read on the forward strand.
AAATGGATACTTTCTTTTCGGTAGCTAGTTCCTTAACTTTTTCTACGTTTTTTCCTCGTAAATCATCCTGGAGATAGAGTTTATTTCCAGTATTTGCTAAAAGTGCTTCAGTGACGGCGTGAACGCCATAGACGATATCATTTGTTTTCATGGCTCTATTATAACATAAAACCCCGTTTTTCAACGGGATTTTTTATTCAAGAATGAGTAGACCTTCTTTGACTGCAAAGGGATCTTTTTCATTGATTCGGTCGTAAAACATAACACCATTTAAGTGATCAATTTCATGTTGTACAACGATTGAGTTGTAGCCTTTTAGCTTGATGCGATGTTTTTCACCATCCTTATCAAAGTAGTCGACTGTTACTCGAGCATGGCGGATAACATAACCTGGGACCGCTCGATCAACTGATAGACAACCTTCTCCCTCACCTAGAGCAGCATCTTGGACTGAGTGTGAGACGATTTTAGGATTGTACATTACAGCTTGTAAGTCATAGGCTTCCTGAGGTGTTTCACCATCTTCAGTGATATTTGGAACCAAAACAGCGATGATGCGTTTTGAAATGTCCAATTGGGGTGCTGCAAGTCCAACTCCTCCACGTAGACCTAACTTTTCAGCCATAACTGGATCTTGTGAATGTTTTAAAAATTGCATCATTTTCTCACCGAGAATGATATCTTGATCGCTCAATGGGAAAGTGACCTCCTCGGCAACAGCACGTAGGGTTGGATTGCCCTCTCGAATAATATCTTTCATATCAATCAAATGTGAAGCTTTTGTAATACGTTCTATAGCAGACATGTTCTCTCCTTCCTTCCATTACAATTACATGATAACACAAAACAGATGAGAAAGAAAGTGACAGAAGCCGTTAAAAAATAATAGAATAAAAGGAAATACCTATTTGTCTGTGGTATAATAAGATAAGGAAACTTGCATCAAAAAGCAAGGAGAAAAAAGATGGAAAAACGCAGTAGTAGAAATCAAAATGGTCCTATCTTACGGCTTGTCGAGAAATTGATTCGATTTTTTAGAAACTATCGCCAATGGAGTAATAAAACCTTTATTACTGTTTTGTTGATTGCCGTTGCAATCTCAATGGCTTTGACTTTATTAGTCGAGGGGCTAAAGGGATTTCCATTGACCAGTAGTAGTACAACTGTCGTAAGTCAGACAGCTGACTCTAAGGAGAAAACTACGGCAACAGAGCAAGAAACAAGTGCTCGGATCATGGCCAATGGTGATTTGCTCTATCATGACATTATCTATATTTCAGCCAAAAAATCAGATGGTACCTATGATTTCCATGAAAATTTTGAATACGTAAAGCCTTGGCTTAAGCAAGCTGACTTGGTCATTGGTGATTTTGAAGGAACTGTAAATAAAGATCACTATCTTGCAGGTTACCCCTTGTTTAATGCACCTGGTGAAGTCATGGACGCTATAAAAGATGCAGGCTATCAAGTGCTAGACTTGGCTCATAATCATATCTTGGATTCTCAAATTGAGGGAGTAGTTTCAACCGCAGATGCGATTGAAAAAGCTGGAATGACACCAATCGGAGTCTACACTCATGAACCACGAGATAAAGCACCTATTGTCATCAAGGAAGTCAATGGGATTAAAGTTGCCCTTTTAGCTTATTCCTATGGTTTTAACGGAATTGAACAAAGCATTTCTCAAGAGGATTATAATCGTTATCTTTCAGACTTAGATGAAGATAAAATGAAGGCTGAAATTGAACGAGCAGAGAAGGAGGCGGATATTACAATTATCATGCCTCAGATGGGAGTTGAGTATCAAATTGAGCCGACTGAGGAGCAAAAGAAACTTTACCATAAAATGATTGATTGGGGAGCAGATATTATCTTTGGTGGTCATCCTCACGTTGTTGAACCAGCTGAAACGGTTGAAAAAGAAGGTGATAAAAAGCTTATCATTTACTCTATGGGGAATTTCATCTCAAATCAACGGATTGAAACCATGCAGGATGTTGAAAATGCCAAGTGGACGGAACGTGGAGTTCTCATGGATGTGACCATTAAGAAGAAATCCGGTAAAACGACTATCGAAACTGCCCAAGCCCATCCAAGTTGGGTGAGTAGGACTCCAAAGGGAGGCTATTCTCCAGAAGGATACCCACTCTATCTTTACCAAACTTATATCCTGGAAGACTTTATTGAGGGTGGGAAATACCGTAGTCAGTTAGACGAGGCTACCAAGGAACGGATTGATACAGCCTATAAAGAAATGAATGAACATGTAGGTTTGAAGTGGTAGTGATTCGAATCTCAAGGAGACAAAATGGAAATTAAGATAGTAGCAACGGATATGGATGGTACTTTGTTAGATCCAAGAGGTCAACTAGACCTTCCTCGCTTAGAGAAAATTTTGGATCAGCTGGACCAACGTGGCGTTCGTTTTGTAATCGCGACTGGAAATGAAGTTCATCGTATGAGACAATTACTGAAGTATCTTGTAGAAAGAGTCGTTCTGGTAGTTGCTAATGGTGCTCGGATATTCGAAAATAATGAATTGCTTCAAGCACAAACTTGGGATGATGCCATGGTTGATAGGGCTTTAGCTCACTTTAAAGGTAGAGAATGTCAGGATCAGTTTGTCGTAACTGCGATGAATGGTGGTTTTGTAAAGAAAGGTACTGTTTTTACAGAACTTGATAAATTTATGACTCCAGAGATGATTGAGAAGCTCTATCAACGAATGAACTTTGTCGATGAATTTGACTCTAATCTCTTCGGTGGTGTTCTCAAGATGAGCATGGTAGTTGGTGAAGAGCGATCCGAATCGGTTTTACAGGAAATTAATGACCTATTTGATGGGCATGTGCGAGCTGTTTCCAGCGGTTATGGCTGTATTGATATCTTACAAGATGGGATTCATAAAGCGTGGGGGCTAGTAGAATTGCTCAAACGTTGGAACTTAAAACCTGAACAAATTATGGCCTTTGGTGATAGTGAAAATGACATTGAAATGTTAGAGTTGGCAGGAATTTCATACGCTATGGAAAATGCAGAAGAGGCTGTTAAAGAAATTGCGACAAAAGTAGCTCCAGCCAACAGTCAGGCGGGTGTTTACCAAGTTTTAGAGAACTGGCTAGAAAGAGGAGAATAACTTGGCAGTACAGCTATTAGAAAACTGGCTCTTAAAAGAGCAAGAGAAAATCCAAACCAAGTATCGTGAACTCAATCAGATTTCGGTAATTGAACCAGATATCATCTTTATTGGAGATTCTATTGTTGAGTATTATCCCTTGCAAGAATTGCTAGGGACAACAAAGACCATTGTAAATAGAGGTATTCGGGGTTATCAGACCGGACTTTTACTAGATAACCTTGATGCCCACCTCTATGGTGATGCGGTGGATCAAATTGTGCTTTTGATTGGGACCAATGACATTGGGAAAGATGTTCCGATGAGTCAAGCATTAACAAATCTTGAAAGTGTGATTCAAAGTATTTCTCGTGACTATCCGCTGTCACAGATTAAGCTAGTTTCTATTCTGCCAGTTCATCAAGGGGAAGAATACAAACAGACAGTTTATATTCGCACAAATGAGAAAATCAAGGCCTGGAACCAAGCCTATCAAGAGCTAGCTTCTGCATACATGCAGGTAGAATATGTGTCTGCTTTTGAAGAGCTACTCGATCAGGAAGGGCAACTCAAATCTGACTATACAACAGATGGGCTTCACCTTAGCGTTTCTGGCTATCAGGCTCTATCAGAAACCTTGAAAACTAGACTTTTCTAGACATCTACTTGCATTTTTGCTTTTTTAACCTAGATAAGGTATAATATCTTTATAGTCTTTGGGGTCGTTACGGATTCGACAGGCATTATGAGGCATATTTTGCAACTCGTGTGGCGACGTAAACGCTCAGTTAAATATAACTGCAAAAAATAACACTTCTTACGCTCTAGCTGCCTAAAAACCAGCAGGCGTGACCCAATTCGGATTGCTCGTGTCTGATGATGGGTCTTATTATTAGCGAGATACGATCAAGCTTTGTCTAGCAGTTTGGTAAGAGATTTATAGACTCGCAGTTCCTAGGCTTGAGTTATGTGTCGAGGGATTGTTAAAACAATACATAACCTATGGTTGTAGACAAATATGTTAGCAGGTGTTTGGACGTGGGTTCGACTCCCACCGGCTCCATTGATAATTTACATTGTTTTGTAAATCTTTCTAAAACGTTGTTTTTACAACGTTTTTTATTTTATTCTTTGGTATTCTTTTGCAAAAAAAGAATACAACATTTTGTTGTATCCTAAATATTAAATCAAGTCCTGAATTTTCTTAAGTTTTTATCATATTTTCTGTTATAATTAAGGTGCCTTAAGAAAAATAATGAAAAAACTAAATGTTTTTCATATAGTTTTCATTGTTTTAATAGTTTAAAGTCAATCTTATTTTTCTCTAATAGAAAATAATGAAAAAGTAGGTTTAGAAAGAGGTAAGTATCTATGTCTTCTCATAAAAAAGTGTCACTCTCTGAGATTAATCAATCTATCGATACTCCAAATAATAATCATTTCTGGCAAAATTTAAAGGCCTTTTTAGGTCCGGGTGCTCTTGTCGCAGTTGGTTATATGGATCCAGGAAACTGGATTACCAGTGTAGTCGGTGGTGCTTCCTATAAGTATAGTCTCTTGTTTGTTATCTTGATTTCATCTCTCATTGCCATGCAACTTCAGCAGATGGCAGGAAAGCTTGGGATTGTAACCCAGATGGACCTGGCTCAAGCAACGGCTCATCATTCACCTAAATGGCTTCGTTATAGTCTATGGGTGATTTTAGAATTAGCCTTGATGGCGACAGATCTGGCAGAAGTTCTAGGTTCAGCGATTGCTCTCAATCTTCTCTTTAAGATTCCGATTATGATAGCAATTCTCTTGACCGTGTTGGATGTTTTTCTCTTATTGCTTCTGATGAAATTTGGCTTTAAGAAGATTGAAGCTATTGTGACAACACTGATTTTAACCATTCTAGCAATTTTTACCTATCTGGTAGCTTTGTCACATCCAAGCTTCCAAGGAATCGTTGAGGGTTATCTACCGAATGCAACCTTATTTGAAAGTCCTTTGCCAGGACATGAAAGTCAATTAACCTTGGCACTAGGGATCGTGGGAGCAACGGTTATGCCCCATAACCTCTATTTGCATTCTTCCTTGTCTCAAACTCGGAAAATCAATCACAAGGACAAGAATGATGTTCGAAAAGCCGTGCGCTTTATGACCTGGGATTCAAATCTCCAATTATCCTTGGCCTTTGTGGTTAACTCCCTTCTATTAATTCTCGGGGCGGCTCTCTTTTTCGGCCATGCATCTGAGATTTCTGCCTTCTCTCAAATGTATATTGCCTTGCAGGATTCTACTATTGCAGGAGCTATAGCTAGCTCGACCTTATCAACCTTGTTTGCCTTGGCTTTATTAGCCAGTGGTCAAAATTCGACAATTACGGGTACCTTGACTGGACAAATCGTTATGGAAGGTTTCTTACATATGAGATTGCCACAATGGTTTATTCGTTTGGCGACACGCCTCTTTGCCTTGCTACCTGTTATGATAGTAGCGGTTTTGTTTGGTCATCAGGAAAAAACCTTGGATCAGTTGTTGGTCTATTCACAGGTCTTTCTTTCAATCGCTCTTCCATTCTCAATCTTTCCTCTGATTTATCTAACTTCTAAGAAATCACTGATGGGAGAATTTACCAATGCCAAGTGGAATACCATTCTTGGTTATATTGTTTCCGTCATTTTGACTATCCTCAATGTGAAATTGCTGTTTGATATTTTTTAAGAAATTCACCCGAGCTTTAAAATAAACATATAAGAAAAAAGATACCCAAGATTTCCTGGGTATCTTTTTTGAATGTATACGGAAGACATGGGATTCGAACCCACGCACGCTGTTACACGCCTACCGCGTTTCCAACACGGCCTCTTAAGCCTCTTGAGTAATCTTCCAATAGTTACTAACCTAGTCTACCACAAAGCCTACTTTCTTGCAAATTTATTTAAAAACTGAAGAAGTTTTGACAGAAAATGAAAGAAAATGATAAAAAATGCTTGACTTTGATTTTTTTTGTGATAGAATGATTAATGTAATCGTTAACAGGAGGTGAGTCGATGCTAAAAACCGAGAGAAAAAAGTTGATTTTAGAAGAATTGAGTAAGCATAAAATCGTCTCTCTAGAGAAATTGGTAGGCTTGCTAGATACTTCAGAATCCACAGTTAGACGTGATCTAGATGAGTTAGAGTCTGAAAATAAACTTCGTCGAGTGCACGGGGGAGCAGAGTTGCCTCACTCCTTGCAAGAAGAAGAAACTATTCAAGAGAAATCTGTCAAAAACCTTCAAGAGAAAAAGTTGATTGCGCAAAAAGCAGCTTCCCTCATCAAAGAAAAAGATGTTATCTTTGTGGATGCAGGAAGTACGACAGCCTTTCTCATTTTGGAATTGGAGCGAAAAGACATTACTGTTGTAACTAACTCCATTCACCATGCGGTACAATTAGTGGATAAGCAAATCCCGACAGTCATTATTGGTGGTGGCGTAAAGATGACAACGGATGCCAGTATCGGAGGGGTGGCTCTTAACCAGATTAACCAATTACACTTTGATCGTGCCTTTATCGGAATGAACGGGGTAGACGAGGGTTATTATACAACTCCAGACATGGAGGAAGGAGCGGTTAAGCGAGCTATCTTAGAAAATGCCAAACAAACCTATGTCTTAGCGGATTCATCTAAGATTGGCCAGTCTAGTTTTGCTAAGGTTGCCCCTCTAAAACGAGCTATAGTCATTACTAGCAAGGGTCATGAGCTCTTGCCAGCTATCAAAGAAAAAACGGAGGTAATAGAAGTATGATTTATACAGTCACGCTCAATCCATCTATTGACTACATTGTCCGTTTGGATAAAGTAGAAGTTGGTAGTGTTAATCGTATGGATAGTGATGATAAGTTTGCTGGTGGTAAGGGAATTAATGTCAGTCGCGTCTTGAAACGTCTAGACATTCCAAATACAGCGACTGGATTTATCGGAGGCTTTACAGGTAAATTTATCACAGATACTTTAGCTGAGGAACAAATTGAAACGCAATTTGTGCAAGTTGCAGAAGATACGCGTATCAACGTTAAAATCAAAGCAGACCAAGAAACCGAAATCAATGGGACTGGTCCTACTGTTGAAGCAGAGCAACTGGAGGAGTTGAAAGCTATCCTTTCAAGTCTAACAGCAGATGATACAGTTGTATTTGCGGGATCGAGTGCTAAAAACTTAGGCAATGTTATCTATAAGGATTTGATTGCCTTGACCCGTCAGACGGGTGCTCAAGTAGTCTGTGATTTTGAAGGTCAGACCTTGATTGATAGTTTGGATTATCAACCACTTTTGGTCAAACCAAATAATCATGAACTTGGAGCTATCTTTGGAGTGAAGCTCGAAAGCTTAGATGAGATTGAAAAATACGCTCGAGAGTTGCTGGCTAAAGGTGCACAAAATGTTATCATCTCTATGGCTGGTGATGGTGCCCTTCTGGTAACATCCGAGGGAGCCTACTTTGCTAAGCCAATCAAGGGAACAGTGAAAAACTCAGTGGGAGCTGGTGACTCAATGGTTGCTGGATTTACTGGTGAGTTTGTAAAATCAAAAGACGCAGTAGAAGCCTTCAAATGGGGTGTGGCTTGTGGAACAGCAACTACCTTCTCTGATGACTTGGCTACTGCAGCATTTATTAAAGAAACTTATGAAAAAGTTGAGGTAGAAAAAAGATGAAAATTCAGGATTTACTGAGAAAAGATGTGATGTTGCTTGATTTGCAAGCAACTGAAAAAGTAGCAGCTATCGAAGAAATGATTCATAGCTTGGTAGAGCACGGATATGTGACAGATTTCGAAACCTTCAAAGAAGGAATCTTGGCGCGTGAAGCTTTGACTTCTACAGGTTTGGGTGACGGTATCGCAATGCCTCACAGCAAAAATGCTGCAGTTAAAGAAGCGACTGTTCTCTTTGCTAAGTCAAATAAGGGTGTTGACTACGAAAGTCTAGATGGACAACCAACTGACCTCTTCTTTATGATTGCTGCTCCAGAAGGTGCCAATGATACTCACTTGGCGGCCTTGGCAGAATTATCTCAATACTTAATGAAAGACGGTTTTGCTGACAAACTTCGTCAAGTAACATCAGCTGACCAAGTTATTGAACTCTTTGATCAAGCGTCAGAAAAAACTGAGGAACCAGCTCAGCCTTCTGCTAATGAATCTGGGGACTTTATCGTAGCAGTTACAGCTTGTACAACAGGTATCGCCCACACTTACATGGCTCAAGAAGCTCTTCAAAAAGTGGCTGCTGAAATGGGTGTTGGTATCAAGGTTGAAACTAATGGTGCCAGCGGTGTAGGTAACCAATTGACAGCAGAAGATATCCGTAAGGCTAAAGCTGTAATTATCGCTGCAGATAAAGCAGTTGAAATGGATCGTTTCGATGGCAAACCATTGGTAAATCGTCCAGTAGCAGACGGTATCCGTAAAACTGAAGAATTGATTAACCTTGCTCTTTCTGGAAATGCTGAAGTTTACCATGCTGCTAATGGAGCAAAAGCAACAACAGCATCTAATGAAAAACAAAGTATCGGTGGTGCCTTTTACAAACACTTAATGAGTGGTGTATCTCAAATGTTGCCATTCGTTATCGGTGGTGGTATCATGATTGCCCTTGCCTTCTTGATTGATGGTGCTTTGGGTGTGCCTAATGAGAGCCTTGGAAATCTTGGTTCTTACCATGAACTCGCTTCGATGTTCATGAAAATTGGTGGCGCAGCCTTTGGTTTGATGCTTCCAGTATTTGCAGGATATGTTGCTTACTCAATCGCAGAAAAACCAGGTTTGGTAGCAGGTTTCGTAGCTGGTGCTATCGCCAAAGAAGGTTTTGCCTTTGGTAAAATCCCTTATGCTCAAGGTGGTGAAGCAACTTCAGCCCTTGCAGGTGTATCATCAGGTTTCCTAGGAGCTCTTGTTGGTGGATTTATCGCAGGTGCCTTGGTACTCTTAGTTAAGAAATATGTGAAGGTTCCTCGTTCACTTGAAGGTGCAAAATCAATCCTTCTCTTACCACTTCTTGGAACAGTCTTGACAGGATTTGTCATGCTTGCTGTTAACATCCCAATGGCAGCTATTAACACTGGTATGAACGACTTCCTTGGCGGTCTTGGAGGCGGATCAGCTGTCCTTCTTGGTATCGTTCTTGGAGGAATGATAGCTGTTGATATGGGTGGACCAGTCAATAAAGCAGCTTATGTCTTTGGTACCGGTACTCTTGCAGCAACAGTGTCAACAGGTGGTTCAGTAGCCATGGCTGCAGTAATGGCTGGCGGAATGGTTCCTCCACTTGCAATCTTTGTCGCAACTCTTCTCTTTAAAAATAAATTCACAAAAGAAGAACGTAACTCAGGTTTGACGAACATCGTCATGGGATTGTCATTCATCACTGAAGGTGCGATTCCATTTGGTGCAGCTGACCCAGCTCGTGCTATTCCAAGCTTTATCCTTGGTTCAGCAGTAGCAGGTGGACTTGTTGGTCTTGCAAATATCAAACTCATGGCTCCTCATGGAGGAATCTTCGTTATCGCCCTTACAACAAATGCTCTTCTTTACCTTGTCTTTGTCTTGATTGGAGCACTGGTAAGTGGTGTGGTTTATGGTTACCTTCGTAAACCATTAGAAAAATAATTGTAATATATTCAAATGACTGAACACGAAAGTGTCAGTCATTTTTTTAACCCCTCGAAAAGTTCATGAAATATGGTATAATAGAAGCATGGCAAACAAGAATACAAGTAAAACAAGACGTAGACCGTCTAAAGCAGAATTAGAAAGAAAACAAGCGATTCAACGAATGTTGATTTCTTTAGCTTTGGCTATCTGTTTAATTTTTGCAGCCCTCAAATGGGGAGCTGTCGGAATCACTGTTTATAACCTGATTCGCTTACTCGTAGGGAGTTTAGCATACTTAGCTATTTTCTCTTTCTTGATTTATCTATTCTTCTTTAAATGGATTCATAAACAAGAAGGCTTGCTAGCAGGTTTCTTCTTTATTTTTGCAGGCTTGCTCCTCATCTTCCAAGCTTATCTTGTCTGGAAGCTTAGCATGGCAAATGCTGTTTTTCAAGGAACGATTGGACAAATCTTTAAAGATTTAACCAGTTTTCAAGTAACAAGTTTTGCAGGGGGAGGCTTGTTAGGGGTAGGACTCTACATACCAGTAGCCTTTTTGTTCTCAAACATCGGTACCTATTTCATAGGGGCAATCTTAATCCTAATCGGAGCTCTTTTAATGAGTCCATGGTCTATCTACGATATCGCTGATTTTCTCTCAGCTCGATTTGCTATCTGGATGGAGCGCCATGAGCAGAAAAAACAAGAACGCTTTATCAAGCGTGAAGAAGAAAAGGCACGAAGAGAAGCAGAAGAACAAGCAAGACTTGAGAAAGAAAGAGAAGAGCAGGCTTTGATTGATATGCCTCCTGTAGATATGGAAACTAGAGAAATATTATCAGAAGAGCCACTGCACGATTTTCCTCCACTTCCAGAGGAAGAATGGGTAGAGCCTGAGATTATTCTCCCTCAAGCCGAGTATGAATATCCTGAAGAAGCCTACCTTCCTGAGGAAGAAGTTTTACCTGAAGAGGAAGAGGATGACGAAGAAGTAGAAGTCGATTTTTCTGCTAAAAAAGCCTTAGAGTATAAACTCCCAAGCTTGCAACTTTTCGCCCCAGATAAGCCAAAAGACCAGTCTAAAGAAAAGAAAATCGTACGGGAGAATATCAAGATTTTGGAAGAAACCTTCGCAAGCTTTGGTATTAAGGTAACGGTTGAAAGAGCAGAAATTGGACCATCTGTTACCAAGTACGAAGTAAAACCTGCTGTAGGTGTTCGTGTCAATCGCATTTCCAACCTAGCAGATGACTTGGCTCTGGCTTTGGCTGCCAAGGATGTCCGTATTGAGGCTCCAATTCCAGGGAAATCTTTGGTCGGTATCGAAGTTCCGAACTCTGAAATTGCAACTGTATCCTTCCGAGAACTTTGGGAGCAATCGCAAACGAAACCTGAAAATCTTTTAGAAATTCCTCTTGGGAAAGCAGTGAACGGAACAGCTCGTAGTTTTGACTTAGCTAAAATGCCTCACTTGCTAGTTGCAGGTTCTACTGGTTCTGGTAAATCCGTTGCAGTTAATGGAATCATCGCAAGTATTTTGATGAAGGCCCGCCCAGATCAGGTTAAGTTTATGATGGTCGATCCAAAGATGGTTGAGCTTTCAGTCTATAATGATATTCCTCATCTCTTGATTCCAGTTGTGACCAACCCTCGTAAGGCCAGCAAGGCTTTGCAAAAAGTTGTTGATGAGATGGAAAACCGCTATGAGCTCTTTGCTAAAGTCGGAGTTCGAAATATCGCTGGTTTCAATGCTAAGGTAGAGGAGTTTAATGCACAATCTGAGTATAAACAAGTACCTCTACCTTTCATCGTCGTGATTGTGGATGAGCTTGCTGACCTCATGATGGTTGCCAGCAAGGAAGTAGAAGATGCTATTATCCGTCTCGGACAAAAGGCGCGTGCAGCTGGTATCCATATGATCCTTGCAACCCAACGTCCATCGGTTGATGTTATCTCTGGTTTGATTAAGGCCAATGTGCCATCACGTGTAGCCTTCGCTGTTTCATCAGGTACGGATTCACGAACTATCCTAGATGAAAACGGTGCTGAGAAATTGCTTGGACGAGGAGATATGCTCTTTAAGCCAATCGATGAAAACCATCCAGTTCGTCTCCAAGGTTCCTTTATTTCAGATGATGATGTCGAGCGTATTGTAAACTTTATCAAGGCCCAAGCAGATGCTGACTATGATGAAAGCTTTGATCCTGGAGAAGTGTCCGAGACTGAAGGTGATTTTGGTTCTAGCGATGATGCTGGAGATCCACTCTTTGAAGAAGCAAAAGCCCTTGTCATCGAGACACAAAAGGCGAGTGCTTCTATGATTCAGCGTCGTTTATCAGTTGGTTTTAACCGAGCAACTCGATTGATGGAAGAATTAGAGATGGCTGGTGTTATCGGTCCAGCTGAAGGTACAAAACCTCGAAAAGTCTTACAACAATAAAAAAATAGCTTCTTTCCGAAACTGGAGAGAAGCTTTATTGTTAAGGATTTGTTTTATTGTCTGTCGCAACTGTATCAGATTGAGTAGCTCCATCAGTTTTATTTTTTTGGACGTTGTTAGAAGCTTGAGTATTTTCTTCAGGTTGAACCTTGTTGTCATTTTTATGATCAACTCCACTAGTTGCAGCATTAGTATCTTGGTTACTTCCTTGATTCTGAGCAGGCGCGTTTGATTGAGCAGGGCTTTCCTTTTGAATTTCCTTGATAATGGTTGTCTGCGGATTTGTATCTTTTTTATCTTTATCTTTATCAAAGGCATTCATAATCGTGATACTAGCAGTAATCAAACCTAGAATACTAGCAATCGTTGCAATGGTTTTTTGAAAGACAGTAAACCCTTTTTTGATGTGTTCTGTTTTAGGTTTTGATCTTCTACGATAGTTAGACATAATAGCTCTCCTTTACTATGATTCATTATACCCAAAATCTTTAAAAAAAACTTAAATAAACCTGAACGGCCTTTCTTGTCGCCTGAACTGTTTCGTGTTACAATAGAAGCAGTGATTTTAGAAAGCGTGAGAAACCATGATCTACTTTGATAATTCGGCTACGACCAAGCCTTATCCAGAAGCACTTGAAACCTATATGCAGGTGTCTACAAAAATTATTGGAAATCCTTCTAGTCTTCATCGTTTAGGAGACCAGTCTACCAGAATTTTAGACGCATCTCGTCAACAGATTGCAGATTTGATTGGCAAGAAAAGCGAGGAAATTTTCTTTACCTCTGGAGGTACGGAAGGGGATAACTGGGTTATCAAAGGAGTTGCATTTGAAAAAGCGCAATTTGGTAAACACATCATTGTGTCTGACATTGAGCATCCAGCAGTCAAAGAGTCAGCTCTCTGGCTTAAGACTCAAGGTTTTGAAGTGGATTTTGCACCTGTAGATAAAAAGGGATTTGTAGATGTAGCTGCTTTAGAAAAACTACTTCGTCCTGATACGACCTTGGTCTCCGTCATGGCAGTTAACAATGAAATTGGCTCTATCCAGCCCATCCAAGCTATTTCAGAGCTTTTAACAGATAAACCAACCATTTCTTTCCATGTAGATGCTGTTCAGGCCTTGGCAAAAATACCAACAGAAAAGTATTTGACAGACCGAGTTGATTTTGCAACCTTCTCCAGTCATAAGTTTCATGGAGTTCGTGGTGTTGGCTTTGTCTACATCAAGTCTGGAAAGAAAATCACTCCCCTATTAACCGGTGGTGGTCAGGAGCGTGATTATCGTTCAACAACCGAAAATGTAGCAGGAATTGCAGCGACAGCTAAGGCTTTACGTCTAGCTATGGAAAGACTGGAATTGTTTGCCAGCAAAACGAGTCAGATGAAGGAAGTCATCTGTCAGGCCCTTCTTGAATATCCAGATATTTTTGTCTTTTCAGGTGAGGAAGGCTTTGCCCCTCATATTCTGACCTTTGGGATTAAGGGAGTTCGTGGGGAAGTCATTGTTCACGCGTTTGAAGACTATGATATTTTCATTTCTACAACATCAGCTTGTTCGTCTAAGGCTGGAAAACCTGCTGGAACCTTGATTGCTATGGGCATCGAAAAGGATAAAGCCCAGTCAGCAGTTCGTCTCAGTCTGGATTTAGAAAATGACATGAGTCAAGTTGAGCAATTTTTGACCAAACTAAAATTAATTTACAATCAAACTAGAAAAGTAAGATAGGAGCATTCATGCAATATTCAGAAATTATGATTCGCTACGGGGAACTTTCAACCAAAGGTAAAAACCGTATGCGTTTCATCAATAAACTACGTAATAATATCTCAGATGTTTTATCTATCTATCCTCAAGTCAAGGTAACTGCTGATCGCGACCGTGCCCATGCTTATCTTAATGGAGCCGACTATGCAGCAGTAGCTGAGTCTCTCAAACAGGTTTTCGGGATTCAAAACTTTTCTCCAGTATATAAGGTTGAAAAATCTGTCGAGGTTCTTAAATCTGCTGTCCAAGAGATTATGCAGGACATCTATAAGGAAGGCATGACCTTTAAGATCTCTAGCAAACGCAGTGATCACAACTTTGAACTGGATAGTCGTGAACTCAACCAAGTTCTTGGTGGTGCTGTTTTTGATGCCATTCCAAATGTACAAGCCCAGATGAAAAATCCCGATATCAATCTGCAAGTGGAGATTCGTGAAGAGGCGGCTTATCTTTCCTATGAGACCATTCGTGGGGCAGGTGGTTTACCAGTTGGAACTTCTGGGAAAGGAATGCTTATGTTGTCAGGGGGGATTGATTCGCCCGTAGCAGGTTATCTTGCGCTGAAACGTGGTGTAGATATTGAGGCTGTCCACTTTGCTAGTCCACCATATACTAGTCCAGGAGCCCTCAAGAAAGCCCAAGATTTAACCCGTAAATTGACTAAGTTCGGTGGGAATATTCAGTTTATCGAAGTGCCTTTTACTGAGATTCAAGAAGAAATTAAAGCCAAGGCTCCAGAAGCCTATCTGATGACGCTGACTCGTCGATTTATGATGCGCATTACAGACCGTATCCGTGAAGTGCGAAATGGCTTAGTCATCATCAATGGTGAAAGTCTTGGTCAGGTAGCTAGCCAAACCCTTGAAAGCATGCAGGCTATCAATGCGGTGACCAATACACCAATTATCCGTCCAGTTGTGACTATGGATAAATTAGAAATCATTGACATTGCTCAGGAAATTGATACCTTTGAAATTTCTATCCAACCTTTTGAAGACTGCTGTACGATTTTTGCGCCTGATCGTCCGAAGACAAATCCAAAGATTAAGAATGCTGAACAGTATGAAACACGTATGGATGTTGAAGGATTGGTTGAGCGAGCAGTAGCAGGAATTATGATTACTGAAATTACCCCTCAAGCTGAGAAAGATGCGGTTGATGAGTTAATTGATGACCTCCTTTAATCAGAAAAACCAGAGGAAAGAATAAAATAAGTAAAAAAAGTTAGTTTATTGTCCTAAATTTGGACGGAAACTGACTTTTTTTCTATTTTTATGATATAATTAGGTAAAATTTTGAATATAGAGAGTTTTCTGACAATGAATCAATCCTACTTTTACCTGAAAATGCGAGAGCATAAACTCAAGGTTCCATACACAGGCAAGGAGCGCCGTGTACGTGTTCTCCTCCCGAAAAATTACGAGAAAGACACGGATCGAACTTATCCGGTTGTCTATTTCCATGATGGTCAAAATGTCTTTTACAGTAAAGAATCTTATGTCGGTCATTCATGGAAGATCATTCCTACCATTAAACGGAATCCAGATATCAGCCGTATGATTGTAGTGGCCATAGATAATGATGGTCTAGGACGGATGAATGAGTATGCGGCATGGAAATTCCAAGAGTCTAACATCCCTGGTCAACAATTTGGTGGTAAGGGAGTCGAGTATGCAGAGTTTGTAATGGAAGTGGTTAAGCCTTTTATCGATGAAAACTATCGGACAAAATCAGACAGAAAACATACTGCTATGATAGGATCTTCTCTGGGTGGGAATATTACCCAGTTTATCGGATTGGAGTATCAAGATCAGATTGGTTGCTTGGGAGTTTTCTCATCAGCTAACTGGCTGCACCAAGAAGCCTTTGATCGCTATATTGAACGTAAAAAGCTTTTGCCTGACCAACGAATCTTTATCTATGTTGGAACGGAAGAAGCAGATGACACAGATAAGACCCTAATGGCTGGCAATATCAAGCAGGCCTATATTGATTCTTCTCTTCGTTATTATCATGATTTGATAGCAGGAGGGGTACGGTTAGAAAATCTCTCTCTCAAGGTTCAGGCTGGAGCCATTCACCATGAAGTGCCCTGGTCAGAAAATCTACCAGCTTGCCTACGTTTTTTTGCAGAAAATTGGTAAATAGTAAAAAGGAGACAGGATATGAATATTGAACATCTTAGCCACTGGAGTGGACATCTAAATCGTGAAATGTACGTAAACCGATATGGACATGCGGGTATCCCTATTGTAGTTTTTCCTTCTTCAGGTGGTAGCCACAATGAATACTATGATTTTGGCATGATTGATGCTTGTGCATCCTTTATCGAGGAAGGCCGTGTTCAGTTCTTTACACTTTCAAGTGTTGATAGTGAGAGCTGGCTTGCTACTTGGAAAAACGGGCATGACCAAGCTGAAATGCACCGTGCCTATGAACGATATGTCATTGAAGAAGCCATTCCTTTTATCAAGCATAAAACAGGTTGGTTCGATGGTATGATGGCGACAGGATGCTCCATGGGAGCTTACCATGCTCTCAACTTTTTCCTACAACATCCGGATGTCTTCACGAAAGTGATTGCTCTTAGTGGTGTTTATGATGCACGTTTCTTTGTGGGTGATTACTACAATGATGATGCCATCTATCAAAATTCACCAGTAGACTATATCTGGAATCAAAATGATGGCTGGTTCATCGATCGTTACCGTCAAGCTGAAATCGTGATCTGTACTGGACTAGGAGCCTGGGAACATGATGGCCTACCTTCTTACTACAAACTCAAAGAAGCCTTTGATCAAAAACAAATTCCTGCCTGGTTTGCAGAATGGGGACATGATGTCGCCCATGACTGGGAATGGTGGCGCAAACAAATGCCTTATTTCCTTGGTCACATGAGTCTATAAAAGGAGTCGCTTATGAATTATCTTGTAATTTCACCCTATTACCCACAAAATTTCCAACAATTTAGTATTGAACTAGCCAATAAAGGAATCACAGTTCTAGGGATTGGGCAAGAACCCTATGAACAACTAGATGAACCATTGCGCAATAGCTTGACTGAGTATTTCCGAGTTGATAATCTTGAAAATATCGATGAGGTTAAACGTGCAGTAGCCTTTCTTTTCTATAAACATGGTCCAATTGATCGCATTGAATCACACAATGAATACTGGCTAGAGTTGGACGCTGCCCTTCGTGAACAATTTAATGTCTTTGGTGCCAAACCAGAAGACCTTAAGAAGACTAAGTTCAAGTCCGAAATGAAGAAACTCTTCAAGAAAGCAGGAGTTCCAGTTGTGCCTGGTGCTGTTATTGAAACAGAAGCAGATGTTGATAAAGCTGTGAAAGCAATCGGACTTCCAATGATTGCCAAACCTGACAATGGAGTGGGAGCTGCCGCAACCTTCAAACTTGAAACAGTAGATGATGTCAATCACTTTAAGGATGAATGGGACCACTCAACCGTCTATTTCTTTGAAAAATTTGTAACCTCAAGTGAAATCTGTACCTTCGATGGTTTGGTAGATAGAGATGGAAATATCGTCTTTTCTACGACCTTTGACTACGCACACCCCCCCCTAGATCTCATGATCTACAAGATGGACAATTCTTATTATGTTCTCAAGGAGATGGATCCAAAATTGCGTAAATATGGTGAGGCAATTGTCAAAGAATTTGGCATGAAGGAACGTTTCTTCCATATTGAGTTCTTCCGTGAGGGTGATGATTATATTGCCATTGAGTACAATAATCGTCCAGCGGGTGGCTTTACCATTGATGTCTATAACTATGCCCATTCTTTTGACTTGTATAAGGGATATGCAGCGATCGTTGCAGGTGAACCATTCCCAGCTTCTCAATTCGAGCCCCTATACTGTTTGGCGACATCACGCCGTGCTAATGCCAACTATGTTTATTCAGAAGAAGATTTGCTGGCTAAATATGGGAACCAGTTCAAGGTCAAGAAAATTATGCCAGCAGCCTTTGCTGAATTGCAAGGAGACTATCTCTATATGCTAACGACACCAAGTCGTGAAGAAATGGAACAAATGATTAAGGACTTTGGTCAGCGTCAAGAATAATTAAAATTTGGACTTAACAAAGGATGTTTGTTAGGTCTTTTTTGTAGACTTGAAATAAAAGCGTTTTCCCCTTGGATTCTTTTAAAAAATCTGTTGCTAAAAGGTTTAAAAATTGATAGAATAGGGATTGTCTAAAAAATATTAAGGAGAATCTATCAATGGATTTCACATGGGCAGTCAAATATGCCACTGAATTTTTGGGAACAGCCATCTTGATTATCTTGGGTAATGGTGCAGTTGCCAACGTTGAACTTAAAGGTACGAAAGGTCACCAAAGTGGCTGGCTCGTTATCGCTGTTGGTTACGGTATGGGGGTTATGATCCCTGCCTTGATGTTTGGTAATGTTTCTGGTAACCACATCAACCCAGCTTTCACACTTGGTTTAGCAGTTAGCGGACTTTTCCCTTGGTCACAAGTAGCGCAATACATCATCGCACAAGTTTTGGGAGCAATCTTCGGACAAGCCTTGGTTGTTGCAGCTCACCGTCCATACTACTTGAAGACAGAAAACCCAAACAACATCTTGGGAACTTTCTCAACAATTTCAAGTATTGACCACGGAACAAAAGAATCACGCTTTGCAGCTTCAGTTAACGGTTTTATCAACGAGTTCGTTGGTTCATTCGTACTTTTCTTTGCAGCACTCGGTATGACAAAGAACTTCTTTGGTGCTGAGTTGCTTTCTAAAGCTCAAGGATTGATTAACGATCAAGTTGCACAAGCGACTGCCCAAGGTCAAACAATTCCTCAAGAACAAGTTACTGCAGCTCTTGAACAAGCAAAAAATCAAGTAGCTCCATTCTTGTCACCAGGACTTGCTGTTGGACACTTGGCTCTTGGTTTCCTCGTAATGGCCTTGGTTACTTCACTAGGTGGACCTACAGGACCAGGTTTGAACCCAGCTCGTGACTTTGGACCACGTCTTCTTCACGCAGTACTTCCAAAATCAATCCTTGGTGAACACAAGGGTGATTCAAAATGGTGGTATGCTTGGGTACCAGTAGTTGCACCGATTGCAGCTGGTATTGCAGCAGTAGCACTCTTCAAATTACTTTACATGTAATTATAAAAAAACTGGGAAGACCCAGTTTTTTTCTTTTTTATAATGAAAGGATCTTCAACAATCAATACTTAAATCGTCAGACTTTTTTCATTTTAAAACTAAAAGTGAAAATATGGCAAAAATATGGTAAAATAGAGTATTAAGTAAACGTTAAAAAGGAATATTATGCGTAAAGAGATTGCACCCGAATTATATAATTACAATAAATTCCCTGGTCCTGAATTTCATCTATCTGGAGATAAAGTCGAAGCTGAAGGGTTTACCTTTACCTTGGTTGAAAATAGCAAGGACGCTTTTGATGCAACAGCATTTACTCAACGCTTTTCAGAAGTTTTAAACAAGTATGATTATATTGTAGGAGACTGGAGCAATGAGCAGCTACGCTTACGTGGTTTCTACAAGAATGAGCGAGCTGAAGAGTCTCTCGAGAAAATCAGCCGTTTACAAGATTACCTACTTGAGTATTGCAGTTATGGTTGTGCCTATTTTGTCCTAGAAAATGAAACTCCTAAACGAGCACCATTTGACCAAAAAATGCGCAAAAAAGAGGAAGAAAAGGATACCCGAAAAGGGAAGAAAACATCTCAAAATAAAAAAAGAAATAACACGGACAAGAGAAATAGACGACGTCGTAAGGAACAGAAAACTCAGAACGAAGAAAAAGGGCAACGTCATTTCGTCATCCGTCAGAAAGATTAGAGAATAAGGAGAAAACATGAAACCGTCGATTTATAGTTTAACACGCCAAGGCATGCAAGAATGGGTCTTGGAACAGGGCGAAAAGAAATTCCGTGCCGACCAAATCTGGGAGTGGCTTTACCGTAAACGTGTTCAGACATTTGAAGAAATGACCAACTTGTCTAAGGATTTGATTGCCAAACTCAATGACCAATTTGTAGTCAATCCCTTGAAACAACGCATCGTTCAAGAGTCAGCTGACGGGACAGTTAAATATCTCTTTGAATTGCCAGATGGGATGCTGATTGAGACAGTTCTGATGCGTCAGCACTATGGTTTGTCAGTCTGTGTAACAACTCAAGTAGGATGCAATATCGGTTGTACCTTCTGTGCATCAGGTTTGATCAAGAAGCAACGTGACCTCAATAACGGGGAAATCGTTGCGCAGATTATGTTAGTTCAAAAATATTTTGACGAACGTGGACAAGATGAACGTGTTAGTCATATCGTTGTTATGGGTATTGGAGAACCTTTTGATAACTACAATAACGTCTTGAACTTTATCCGTACCATCAACGACGATAAGGGAATGGCAATCGGAGCTCGCCATATCACTGTTTCAACTTCTGGCTTGGCCCACAAGATTCGTGAATTTGCTAATGAAGGTGTACAGGTTAACCTTGCTGTTTCTCTTCATGCACCAAACAATGAACTCCGTTCAAGTATTATGAAGATTAACCGTGCCTTTCCAATTGAAAAACTCTTTGCAGCGATTGAGTATTACATCGAAACAACCAACCGCCGTGTGACTTTTGAGTACATCATGCTCAATGAAGTTAATGATGGAGTCGAACAAGCGCTTGAGTTGGCAGAATTGCTGAAAAATATCAAGAAATTGTCATATGTCAACTTGATTCCTTACAACCCAGTTAGTGAACATGACCAATACAGCCGTAGTCCTAAAGAGCGCGTCATGGCCTTCTATGATACTCTCAAGAAAAAAGGAATCAACTGCGTCGTTCGTCAGGAACATGGTACTGATATCGATGCAGCTTGTGGACAATTGCGTTCAAATACCATGAAGCGTGATCGTCAAAAAGCAGTAGCTGAAGTAAATCCATAATATGAACCGAAAAAAATTACTAGGCTTGGGAGTTTTTCTATACAGTCTTTGTATCGTCTGTTTTTGCTTTACTCCTCAGCCTCAACTTCCTACAGGAGTGGAAACTCCAGGTATTCAAACTATTGGACGCCTGGTTTTTCTTTTGACGCCTTTTAACTCTTTGTGGAAATCGGGAGAAGTAACAAGCTTTTTACAACTGTTCTGGATTTTTTTGCAAAATGCCTTAAATATCCTTTTACTATTCCCACTGATTTTCCAACTTCTCTATCTCATGCCTAGTCTAAGAAAAACGAAGAAAGTGATTCTTCTCAGTTTTCTATTGAGTCTAGGAATCGAATGTACACAGCTAGTTTTAGACTTTTTCTTTGATTTTAATCGGGTCTTTGAGATTGATGATTTGTGGACCAATACCTTGGGTGGCTACCTGGCCTGGCTCCTCTATAAACTACTACATAAAAACAAGATAAGGAATTAAAATGAGTATCTTAGAAGTAAAAAATTTAAGTCACGGTTTTGGAGACCGTGCGATTTTTGAAGATGTATCCTTCCGTCTTTTAAAAGGTGAACATATCGGTCTGGTAGGTGCCAATGGTGAAGGAAAATCAACTTTCATGAGTATCGTGACTGGTAAAATGTTACCTGATGAAGGTAAGGTGGAATGGTCTAAATATGTGACAGCTGGCTACCTAGATCAGCATGCGGTGCTCAAAGAAGGCCAAACTGTTCGTGACGTTCTTCGTACAGCTTTTGACGAATTATTCAAAGCAGAAGCACGTATCAATGAACTCTACATGGAAATGGCAGAAGAGGGCGCTGATATTGATGCATTGATGGAAGAAGTTGGAGAACTTCAAGACCGTTTGGAAAGTCGTGATTTCTATACCTTGGATGCCAAAATCGATGAAGTAGCGCGTGCCCTTGGTGTCATGGACTTTGGAATGGATACGGATGTGACAGCCTTGTCTGGTGGGCAAAGAACCAAGGTGCTTTTAGCCAAATTGCTTCTTGAAAAGCCAGATATCTTGCTGCTTGACGAGCCTACTAACTATCTCGATGCCGAACATATCGACTGGCTCAAACGCTATCTTCAGAACTATGAAAATGCTTTTGTACTCATTTCGCACGATATTCCTTTCCTCAACGATGTGATTAATATTGTCTATCACGTTGAAAATCAACAGTTGACACGCTATTCAGGCGATTACTACCAGTTCCAAGAAGTCTATGCCATGAAGAAATCGCAACTGGAAGCAGCCTATGAGCGTCAACAGAAAGAAATTGCGGATCTCAAGGATTTTGTGGCTCGAAACAAGGCGCGTGTTGCAACGCGTAACATGGCTATGTCTCGTCAGAAAAAATTGGACAAGATGGATATCATCGAGCTCCAAAGTGAGAAACCAAAGCCATCCTTTGAATTCAAAACGGCTCGTACACCTGGACGCTTTATCTTCCAAGCTAAGGACTTGCAGATTGGCTACGACCGTCCCCTTACCAAACCCTTAAATCTTACCTTTGAGCGCAATCAAAAGGTTGCCATCATTGGTGCTAACGGTATCGGGAAAACAACCCTATTGAAGAGTCTCTTGGGGATTATTCCTCCAATTGCTGGGGAGGTTGAACGTGGGGACTATCTAGAACTTGGCTACTTTGAGCAAGAAGTGGAAGGTGGCAATCGCCAGACACCACTGGAAGCAGTTTGGAATGCCTTTCCGGCGCTCAATCAAGCAGAAGTCCGTGCAGCTCTTGCCCGCTGTGGTTTGACGACTAAACACATTGAAAGTCAGATTCAAGTCTTGTCAGGTGGAGAGCAAGCCAAGGTTCGTTTCTGTCTCTTAATGAACCGAGAGAATAATGTCCTTGTTCTTGATGAACCTACCAACCACTTGGATGTGGATGCCAAGGACGAACTCAAACGTGCTTTGAAAGAATACAAGGGTTCTATCCTCATGGTTTGTCATGAACCTGATTTTTATGAAGGCTGGATGGATCAAATCTGGGATTTCAATGAGCTAACATAAATAGTCATAAAAAGCCAAGTCTATGTGACTTGGCTTTTTTACGGGGATTGCAACTAGTAGAAGTCATACTGCTATCTCCTAGTTTTTGTATCAAAAATAACTAATTGGTTTGATTTCCCACGATTTCATCCTCTTCAAAGTGTCCCACACCATCTTCAACAACAAATGGGCAAGTAACTTTCTTTTTTATTCCATTTTCATCATAAGAACAACTCATGTTATAGATTCCATCGGAAAATGAATTTTTTGGTAAAGATAAGATTCTCTCCTTAAAGGCATATAAAGGACTTCCATTTTCTGCCTTGATTTTCGTAAGGTCACAATCAAAATCGAGAGTAAGTCCCTTGTTTTTCATGAGATCTTTTGTTGTAATATTATAAAAGCCAGCTGCGTCAGAATCTCCTTTTTCTCGATTGCTGACAGCCTGCGCCATAATTGCCACATAGTAGTTTTCTATTGGATATTTTCCAAATTTAAAACTAGAAGTTATTGGTGTCGCAAAGAGTTTATCTATTTTTTCAGCAGTAGCATTTTTGATACTGTCTTCTTCTTGTTGGAAATTAGGCCTTTCTTTGTATACATCTAGTAAGAAACTGAATTCATCTTGTTTGACAGTGTGAAATAGTGCCTTTTCTTTGTCGTTAAGAAGTGTTTCAAGATCTGTTCCTGAAAGAAGAAAGAAATTTGATAAATGTTCTCCACTCGTTCCTTGAATTTTTGCAGTAGTAGTTTCTTTTAAAATAGTTCCATCTGATAATTTTTCTGTATATGTTAGCTTGTAGGCTGTTCCGTAAAATGCTTCAATCTCTCGGTGTTTATCAACTAACTCAACCTTTCCCTTAAGTCCCAGTGATTGAAATTCTTTAGCGAAAGAAGGAGTAGTATTTTTAATTGAGGAGGAAGTGGCTGTGATTAGTCCTAGGCAAGTGTATAAAATTACCATAAATGCAAAGACAAAGCCAAGTATAGCCAAAATATCTTTCTCTTGCCCTAACTTGATCGTCTGATAAATTCCGACAAGGAGGATGATAGAGTACACAATACTGGCACAAATTAATACTGGATAATTATCAATGTAATTAAGTGGAAAACCTATTATTTGCATGAAAAATCCAATTGTAGCTAGAACCAACTGTATAGTACATGTCTTTTGAATCAACTCATTATCTTCAAAGGAGGCTTTTAATTTTGAAATATCTCTAAAAATAAAAATATTTCCTAGCGCTATTCCAGCATATGATGCGAAAAATGCCGGCCACAAGATTATAAAAGCAAAACCTCCAGAATCATAAGTAATCGAATAAACAACATTAAAGACTAAATATGTTGGCAAGAGTAAACCAAGCCGGAATAGGTTTATTTTATAGGGTTTCATAGGGGAACCTCCTTTGTTACTGTTAACTGCATTATTTCATAATTGAATAAGAAAATAGAGCGTTTACACGGAAGCGTAAAATGATAAAGCCGAGTCTATTTGACTAATTTAGTTGCTAATCAGTATCTTTTTCAAAGTAACTCTTACCATTTTCAACCACCATAGTGATTTTGACGTTGCCGTCAGATAATGTGCTAACAGTGAATTTATAGATACCATCTGATAGAGTTCCAACTGGAAGTGATGTTAATTTATCTTTTAAGTAGTCTACACGATTATCAATTTTATGATTTTGTTTATCCTCGATTTCAATAAAATTGAAGTGCTCGATAGAAACTATTAAAGTTTTATCGTTGATATGTTTGTTAATATCGATATTGTAAAATCCTGCAACATCTGTATCTCCATTTTCTCTGTTTTTTACAGCCTCTTTAATAAGATCACTATAAAATTTTATTTTGTCAGCTGGTTTAATCTCGACATTATAATTCTCTAGTAATTTGCCACCAACTGCCTCATTTATTTTAGTCGCTATATCATCTTCTAATTTTAGATTATATATTCTTTCTTCATAGACTTTTAAGACGAATTCAAATTGTTCAAGTGTAACTTTATCAAATAACTCTTTTTCCGTATCGTTTTCAAGATAGGAACGAATTTCTTCCTTGTCCTTTTCATCCAATGTTGTCACGTGTGTTCCATTTTGCACATCAGAAACATTAATAAAATCGATAAAACTTTTTCCATTCGATAAAGTCTCATTATAGAATAAAGTAGTAAGTGTTCCGTTATAGGGTTCAATTAAATGTTTTTTCTCATATACTTCGACTTTTCCTTTTAGGCCAAAGTCTTTAAAGTCTTGTACATATTGATCCGTCGAACCCCATACTGAAACGTTGCTATTCATGATTAACAATGAATTACACAACAAAACGACTATAGTACCAAATACAAAACTTGAAATGCTAGAAAGTTTTTTGTCTAGATTAAGCTTCACTTTTTGAAAGTTTCCAATAAGGAAGATAATAGAGTATAGGAGACTAACGCTAAACAATGTTGGAAAATTATTAATATAATTGATTGGCCCCCAATGTAGATACAGCATATTTGATAGTTGTAAGCAGACTCCTATAGTCGCTAAAATTACTTGTATGGTACTAGTCTTTTGGACTAACTGATTATCTTTAAAGCTTGATTTTAATTTCAGAGGATCTCTAAAGGCAAAAAAATTACCTAAAAGAATCAAACCTATTGCTAAAAAGAATATAGGCCATAGAATGAAAAAAGCATAACCTGCTGAATAGAAGAGGGCAAAATAAACTAGATTATAGATTAAATATCCTAATAAGACCAAGCAAAGTCGTATTAAGCTTATTTTATATGGTTTCATAGGAAAACCTCCTCGTTACTATTAACTAAATTATATCATATTTGAAGCAAAAGAGAACGCTTACATAAAAGTGAAAATAAAAAAGATAGGCCGAATGACCTATCTTTTTAATAGTTGAGATATTGTTCGATCTCAGACTTTTGAATTTCTTTACCGTAATGACAAATAGGGCAAGAAACAAAATATGTTTTACCGTAAGGAAAGAGTGGAATCCAGTAAAGAGTAAACTTACGTCCGGTTTCTGTAATTTCCCAAGTGCCTACATTGTTACAGTGCCCACACTCAATAGTAGTTCGAGTATGTCCGAGCACTTTTTGATAGCCTTTTGAACCCCAAAGTAAAAGCATTTTAACATCTCCTTAAAGTTAATGAGTTTATTGTTTACTGAAATCGTAGTCTTTAACAATTTCGATACTGTCGATGGTAATAGCAGTAGTTGGTTTATCTTTTTCGTCTTTTTCAGCCTTGGCAATTTTATCTACTACATCCATCCCATCAATCACTTGACCAAAGACTGGGTGTTTCCCATCGAGAGTAGGATTTCCACCTTCTTTGTAAGCTTGGATAATTTTCTTAGGATAGCTATTTGTAGGAAGTTTAGCAGAATAGTCTGTTGTACTTTGGTTGATGAAGAACTGGCTACCATTTGAGTTTGGTTGACCAGTATTGGCCATAGATAGAGAACCACGAATATTATAGAGATATGGAGAAATTTCGTTTTTGAAACCTGTTCCCTTGTCCTTGGTTTTATCCTTATCATGCCAGATAGATTCACCACCTGTTCCATCTCCCTTAGGATCCCCAGTTTGTACCATAAATCCATCGATTACGCGGTGGAAAGTCACACCATTGTAGTAACCTTCTTTAGCATGAGTAAGGAAGTTTTCAACTGCAAGAGGGGCTAGCTTTGGAAAAAGTTTGATACGAATATCACCCAGACTTGTGTGAATGATAGCTTCAGCTTCGTCTTCAGCTACTTCCTTAGAAAGTTGGGGGAAGTTAGCATTTTCATTTGTTAAGGCGTCTTTCAAATCTTTTTCTGCTTGAGTAGCGGCTTTAGAACTTTCTTCAGTAGCAATCTTAGAATCTACGTAATCATCACCACGAAGTGCACGTTGGATGCTTGTACATCCACCAAGAGCAAAAGTTGAAATGAGTAGTAGTGTAGCTAATTTTTTCATGTTAATCCTCTCAAAAATCATTTTTTCCATTGTACCCTAAAAAGAAGTGGATTTCAAATATTCAATTGTGATGATTCCGATAGTACATACAATTTTATGGCCTTACTTACACCATTTTGATCATTAGAATCTGTTACTGTATTTGCGCAATTTTTGACATCTGTAGGTGCGTTTCCCATTGCAACACCAAGTCCAGAAGTCTCAATCATTGGAATATCATTATAATTATCTCCAATAGTCATAATTTCAGAAAGTGAAAGTTGATAATACTTGGCTAATTCTAATAAAGCTTGTTTTTTGGATACTTGATTATGTGTAACTTCTAGATAGTTATCTTTAGAGAGATAGAAGTTGGTTTGAGGGAAATCTATTGAGGATAAGTTTTTTTGAAGTTTCTGTATGGTATCCGTATTATCTATCAGCAAAAGTTTATGAACAAGAGTTTTCTCGTCTTTTATAAAATCTGCTAAAGATGTAACTTTTGGACTTTCTCCAGTAATAGTTGCTTCGATTTCTACCCACTCATCAATTGTATTCACAAGCCAATCTTTTCCGGAGTAAACATTGATAGAAACTGTCGGGAATTCTTTTTTTAAAAAATCATGTAGTAAGAGTAATTCCTTTTTATTAATAGTATGCTGACTTAGGATTTTATCTCCTGAACTGATGAGTGCTCCATTATAGCAGGCAATGGGACATTCGGTGATGCCAAGCTCTTTAGAAATTGGCGCTATACCGAGAGGAGATCTAGCAGAAGCTAAAACAAAAGGAATATCACATTGTTTTAAAAGTGGCATCAGTTCTATCAAATGAGAATCTAATTGGTGATTTTTATCCAAAATAGTACCGTCAATATCACTCATGATTAACTTTATTACTGACATATTTTTCTCCTTTTTATTAAAATAGAATAGTTGTTTTGCCATCTAAAGATTGTTGAATGTCTAAGTCGGGTTCTTTGTCTGTAATCCAATAATCAAAATCAGTAAGTTCGGAAAGAATATAATGAGAGTGTTTGTTTATTTTGCTAGTTTCAGCTAACAAGACGCGAATTTTACTAGTTTTAAATGCTCTTTTTTTCATGAGAACATCTTCTTGATCCTCAAAGCTAACTTGTCCGTCTGAAAGACTAGCTGCACCAAAAAATGCTATGTCAAATTTAATTCTATTCAAAGATTCGGATTCTTCTAATGAGTAATAGAAACGATTCTTTTTATGAAATCGTCCACCGATAATGTGAAAATCAACATTTTCATTTTCTCCTAAGACCAGTGCATTATCCAATGAATGGCTGAAAATAGTAACTTTTTTATCTGTTATTTTTGCTAACTCAAGTACAGTTGTTGAAACATCATAGAAAATTAATTGTGAATCAGAAATGAGTTGGGTAGCTAAATGAGCAATTTTCGCTTTTTCTTTAGAAGATTGTTCTGCTCGACCTTGGAAACCAAGAATCCTTTGCTTTTGAATTGGCAATAAACCTCCATGAGTTCTTTTTGCTCGTTTCTCCTTTGCGAGAATTGCAAAATCTCTACGGATGGTATCTTTGGAAACATGGAAATGTTCAACCATTTCTTTTGCTGACAGACTTCCTCTATCCTCTAAAAGTTTTATGATTTCTTCTAATCGTTGTTCTTGGTACATAGGAATTCCTCCTTTTAATACTAATATACCTCTTTTGTAAGTCGTTGTCAATAAATGTAATGATTTATAAGTGTTTTAAATGGTTTATAAAAAAATCAACCAGTCTTGGTTGATTAAAGATTCTTTTTCGGATGGCGTTCAATGATTGCTTGATGATCCTTGAGTGCCTGTTTTCCTTTGGGAGTTAGTTTATAGCCACGGATAGAGAAGCAGTTGGTCAATTCTTCTTCTGAAAAATGATCATGAAGTGCTTGATTCAAGTCAGATGCCTTCATCTTAGAGACTCCGGTGACACCCTTCTTTTTAAGGATATTCTTTTTCATGGTAGCATTTAGATGATCAAGCGAGTAAAAGGCTGTTTCGATAATAGCATAGCCTTTTTCAACGAGTTTTTCTATTGGTGCGTCAATCCCATAAGTATACTCAAAATATTTTGGAAACCAAGTTTCAGTGGTGAAAGTTCCAAAGTTGATTCTCCAGAGAAGGATGATATCACCTGCTAATAAATTATTCTCAAGGAGTTCCATATTGCGTTTTGGTACAGGTTTAGGATTTAGGAGCCAAGCTTCCATATCACGATTTGGAGATATGTAGGGTTTGACTGGATAGTCTTTATAGATGGTACTCAAAATAGTGTTCATAAAATTATTCTTTCTTTTTTTCCTTACCAGTCTAACAAATTTCAAAAAAATTTAAAAATATTTAAACTCTGTCAAGTTTTTTTCTTGACACCTCTCAGAAATCTGATATAATAGAACATGTGCTAAATAGCTTAGCTATTTCACCGAACTAAAAAATAAAAGAAAAGAGATATTAAAAATGGCAGTAAAAATCCGTTTGACTCGTATGGGTTCTAAGAAAAAACCTTTCTACCGTATTAACGTAGCAGATTCACGTTCACCACGTGACGGACGTTTCATCGAAACAGTTGGAACTTACAACCCACTTGTTGCAGAAAACCAAGTGACTTTGAAAGAAGACCGTATTCTTGCATGGTTGGCTGATGGAGCTCAACCTTCAGATACAGTTCGCAACATCCTTTCAAAAGAAGGCGTATTGAAGAAATTCCACGATTCTAAATTCTCAAAATAAGTTTAAAGTAGGTTGACAGATGGATACGATTGAAAATCTTATTATTGCAATTGTGAAACCTTTGATTTCACAACCAGATGCCCTAACTATCAAGATTGAAGATACACCAGAATTTTTGGAATATCATTTGGATCTTGACCAAAGCGATGTGGGTCGTGTAATCGGTCGTAAGGGTCGCACTATTTCTGCGATAAGAACGATTGTCTACTCTGTCCCAACTGAAGACAAAAAAGTAAGAATCGTTATTGACGAAAAATAAGAAAAGCGGGACAATGTCTCGCTTTTTTGCTAGGAGTAGGATATGAAGGATTTGACAGTTAGACAACTACAAGCCTATTTACTAGAACATTACCAGCAATCTAGAACAGAAGAAGGGCTCTTTATAAAACTAGTTGAAGAAGTTGGTGAAGTAGCCGAGGTTTTGAATGGACGTTCTGGACGAAAAGAGGGTGTTCAAGACTCAAATGAGGAACTTGCTAAAGAACTTGCTGATATTATACATTATACGGTTGCAATCGCAGCTATCAACGATATTGATCTAACCAAGACCATTTTTGAAAAAGATAAGAAAGCTGCCATCAAGTATCACCATGAACGAGATTTGGAAGGATATTTGAAAGGAGATTTGAGAAATAATGGACACTGATTATTTTCTAAAAATAGATTGGGCAATGTATATTGATTGGTTATTGCGAATTGTACAGATTTTGACGTTTATCGGTGTAATTTTAAAAATTAGTTTCCAGAATAAAGCATATATCAATAATATTGAAATTCAGGCAATTAAACCAATCGAATTTGATTCCTTACATACAAGATTTCATCATATTTATGAGTTTAAACATGATGAAAATGATAAACATTATCACCATTTGATTTTTTTTCCAAAGGAAGTTGATATTGAAATTGTAGAATTTTATTCTTTAGCCTATGATTCAAAAAGTAATCGATTAGTTGTTAACGATAAACTGCATACAGTTAAAAATTTAAAGAATTATACATGTCTATTGATTCATACAAATTTACCTGAGAATATACCTAGTTTAAGGATGAAATGGAAGACAAGTCAGGGTCAAATCGGGGAGTATACATTTTATAGTAATATGTATAACGGGAATATAAATATTTCTTCTTTCAAATATAAATTAACATTAAAGAGGAAACTACTAGCACTTTTGGGATTATAGCTGATTTTTCTCCAACTTGTGAAAATCCCTGTAACATGATAAAATAAAGGGAGTAAGATACACAGGAGACAAGATGAACTACTTTAACGTTGGGAAAATCGTCAATACGCAAGGTTTGCAGGGTGAAATGCGAGTCTTGTCAGTGACAGATTTTGCTGAAGAACGCTTTAAAAAAGGGGCAGAGCTTGCCTTATTTGATGAAAAAGATCAGTTTGTGCGAACAGTGGTCATTGCAAGCCACCGTAAACAAAAAAACTTCGATATCATCAAGTTTAAAGATATGTACCATATCAATGATATCGAAAAATACAAGGGTTACAGTCTGAAGGTTGCTGAGGAGAATCTCAATGACCTCGATGAGGGTGAGTTTTACTACCACGAAATTATCGGTTTAGAAGTCTATGAGGGAGATAACTTGATTGGAACTATCAAGGAAATCCTTCAGCCAGGCGCCAATGATGTCTGGGTAGTCAAACGAAAAGGCAAACGAGACCTACTCTTACCTTATATCTCGCCTGTAGTTCTTAATATAGATATTCCTAATAACCGTGTGGATGTTGAACTCTTAGAAGGGTTAGACGATGAAGATTGATATTTTAACTCTTTTTCCAGAAATGTTCACACCCTTAGAACATTCCATCGTTGGCAAGGCTCGTGAAAAAGGACTCTTAGATATCCACTATCATAATTTTCGTGACTACGCTGAAAAGGCCCGTCATGTGGATGATGAACCTTACGGAGGTGGTCAAGGGATGCTCCTTCGAGCGCAACCGATTTTTGACGCCTTTGATGCGATTGAAAAAAAGAACCCGCGGGTGATTCTCTTAGACCCTGCTGGGAAGCAGTTTGACCAATCTTATGCTGAAGATTTGGCGCAAGAAGAAGAGCTTATCTTTATCTGTGGTCACTACGAAGGCTATGATGAGCGTATTAAGACCTTGGTAACCGATGAGATATCTCTTGGAGATTATGTCTTGACTGGTGGAGAACTAGCAGCGATGACCATGATTGATGCGACGGTGCGCTTGATTCCAGAAGTTATCGGGAAGGAAGCAAGTCACCAGGATGATAGCTTTTCATCAGGTCTCTTGGAATATCCTCAATACACGCGGCCTTACGATTTTCGTGGTATGTTAGTTCCTGATGTGCTTATGAGTGGACACCATGAAAACATACGTCAATGGCGACTCTATGAGAGCCTTAAGAAAACCTACCAACGTAGACCTGATTTGCTGGAAGAGTATGAATTGACAGCAGAAGAAGAGAAAATGTTAGCAGAAATTAAAGAAAATAACAATTAAAGGAGAAAACTATGCAAGTAATTAAACGTGATGGACAAGTCGCTGATTTTGATCCAGATAAAATCTACCAAGCTATCCTTAAGGCGGCTCAGACAGTCTATGTTTTGACTGACGATTTGCGCCAAAACCTAGCTCAAGTTACTAAAAAGGTTGTTTTGGATTTAGAAGAAGCAAAAGTAGAACGTGCGACTATCAGTATGATTCAATCAATGGTTGAGCACCGCTTGCTTGGTGCTGGCTACATTACAATTGCAGAACACTATATCTCTTATCGTTTGCAACGTGATTTGGAGAGAAGTGGTTATGGCGACCACATCGCTGTTCATCTTCATTTTGAACAAATTCGCTAAGATAAAAAGAGTGAGATGATAGAAGCATCTCACTCTTTCTTAAATCTTCTTTTTTGGGCCGTTTGGATAGTAGAAGGAACGAAAGTTACTCTTCGAATATCCGACACTCGAATAATACGGCTAACATTTTTGGCGAAATTTTTAACGATAATTTGTTGGCGGTCAGTATCATACTTGATAATATCGCCTGTAAAACTTGACTCAGCAAAAATGATGTGTACAGCTGTTTTTTTAGCTAAGGCTTCTTCAAGTCTAGCAATTAGGGGATCGCTTTTTTCAGGAATGGAATCTTCATGTCCATTGACAAAATCATGGACTTTTTGCAAAGCCTGTTTTAATAAATCTTTCATTCCGGCCTCCCTTCTTTTAATCATTATATAAAAATTTTATGAAATCTACAAGATTTTTCGAATAATCAATTGAGAACAAAAAGGAGAAAAACATGGCAGAATTTACATTTGAAATTGAAGAACACTTGCTTACTCTATCTGAAAATGAAAAAGGATGGACCAAAGAAATCAATCGTGTCAGCTTTAATGGTGCACCGGCGAAGTTTGACATTCGTAGCTGGAGTCCTGACCACACCAAGATGGGGAAAGGAATTACCCTCTCAAATGAAGAATTTCAAATCATGGTGGATGCTTTTAAGAATCAATAAACTTTCATCTAAGATTCATTAAAAAGAGGCTAGGGAAATTCCCGGCCTCTTTTATTTGCTTGAAAAATAAGCTTGTGTACGGAGACGTTGGAGTAGTGGTCGGCTGATGAAGCTAATGGCTACAATTTTAGCAAGATCAGGTATGATAAAGGGAATAACACCGACAGCCAATGCTTTATCAAAAGGCATTCCAGCTAAGAAGTGGAGACTGAGAATACCACCGACAAAAACAAGTGAATCTCCCAAGAGATTTGCAAAGAAAATACGTAGGACACCACTATTGGTGTGAATGAGATAGGAAGCAAGCCCTGCATAGACAAGGTCGAACCAAAGATAACCAGCGCTTGGTCCAACTAAAACATGAAATCCAGCTCCACCGTTAGCAAATACCGGAAGACCAATAGCTCCAAGTAAGAGATAGAGTCCGACAGAGAGAACAGCTTCCCTTGGTCTAAAAACAGTAGCGATGAGTCCAATAGCAAAGTTTTGCAGAGTGAAAGGAACTGGACCAATCGGCATACTAATTTGTGCCAATACTGCAATCAGTGCAGCCCCGATAGCTGGGATAGCGTAAATGTGTGCTTTTTTCAAAATAGTTAACCTCTTCTATAAATTATAGTAACTATTATACCGAATGAGATATAAATGTCAACCTATTTTAAAATAAAAGGTTACAAATTTGTAACGGCCGATTTAGAGTAAAAAAGAGACCAAGGGGTCTCTCTTTTCTTTTAACGCATGGTCACAAATTCTTCTGAGCCAGTTGGGTGGATAGCGACAGTAGCATCAAAGTCAGCTTTTGTAGCTCCCATCTTGATAGCAACTGCGAAACCTTGAATCATTTCGTCAACGCCATAGCCGATTCCATGAAGGCCAACTACCTTTTCGTCTGCACCAGCTGTTACGAGCTTGAAGCGAGCTTCTTGACGGTGACTAGTAACAGCAGAATACATAGATGCAAATTTTGAAGTATAGACTTTAACGTTTTCTTGGCCGTACTCTTTGATAGCTTCTTCCTCAGTCAGACCAACTGTTCCGATTGCTGGGTGTGAGAAAACTACAGTTGGAATAGTCGAGTAGTCCATTTTAGCATTTGTTTTACCGTTGAAAAGTCTTTCGGATAGGGTACGACCAGCCTTGATAGCAACAGGAGTTAGTTCCTTTTCACCTGTGACATCTCCAAGAGCGTAGATACCTTCAACGACAGTATTTTGGTATTCATCAACCTGGATAAAGCCACGTTCATTGAGGGTAACACCAGCTTTTTCGAGTTGAAGTCCTTCAACATTTGAACGGCGACCAGTTGCCCAGATAACTTGACTGGCAGTGTGGCTGCTACCATCTTCAAAATGAATGGTAATGCCTTGTTCAGTTTCTTCAAGTTTAGCAGGAACCTTATGTGTGTGGAGGTTTAGTCCTGTATTTTCCATTTCCTGAACTAGACTCTCAACGATATAGCTATCAAATCCACGTAGCGGACGTTCACGACGGACGAATAAATCTGTCTGAACACCAAGTGTATGGAGTACACCAGCCAATTCGACAGCAATGTAACCAGCACCTAGAATAGCTACCGATTCAGGCAATTCTTCCCAGGTAAAGAAATCATCTGAGCTACCGCCTAGTTCAGCACCAGGAATGGCAGGAATATGAGGATGTGCCCCAGTCGCAATCACAATATGCTTAGCATGGATCAATTCGCCATTAACGCTGACAGTATGAGCATCAACGAACTCGGCACGTCCTTCAATCAAATCAACTCCGTTGCGCTTGAAGCTTCCATCATAAGATGAACGAGCACGGTCAATATAGGCTTCACGATTCTTACGAAGCGTTGCGTAATCAAATTGATTCCCAGTACTTGTAAAACCATAGTCAGGTCCATATTTGTGGATACTCTCTGCGATTTGAGCACCGTACCACATGATTTTTTTAGGGACACAGCCCTGGTTGACACAAGTTCCACCTAATTTCTTTTCCTCAATAACTGCCGCTTTAGCACCATGTTCGCCAGCACGATTCATGGTAGCAATTCCTCCGCTACCTCCTCCGATGGCGATAATATCATATTCTCTCATAAGAAAGCTCCTTTATTTGTTTTCTAGTCATATTCTATCTTTTTTTGGAAGTCAATGCAAAAATCTGCTACGCTTAAATTTCTTAAGAAAATGCTTGCAAAAATAAAAAAGAAGTTGTATTATATAACTAACACAACAATAAAAGATTTGGCAATTATTTTTGGATGGTCAGAAAGCAATTGTCCATTTTTATGACTTGTGCTATAATCTTAATATATGTTTATAAAAGAGGTATGATATGAAAAAGAAGTCAAAAGCTAAAAAATGGCCCCTATTTACAGCTATAGGAGTTACGTCAGTTCTTGTAGTAGGAGCAGCTGCTGTCCTTCTATTGAGACAACCAAATCAAGTTGCAACACAAGACGAAACTGCAAAAATCGTTCTTGCCAAAGAGGGGTCAGTGGCTTCATCGGTTCTCTTATCTGGTACCGTAACAGCTCAAAACGAACAATATGTTTATTATGATGCTAGTAAAGGTGACTTGGATGAGGTTTTGGTTTCTGTAGGAGATAAGGTTAGTGAGGGGCAAGCACTAGTCAAGTATAGTAGTACAGAAGCCCAGGCTGCCTATGATGCTGCCAGTCGTGCTGTAGCTAAAGCTGACCGTCATATCAATGAATTAAACGATGCACGTAATACCGCCGCAGCAACACCAAGTCTTCCTCAAGCAGGTCTAGAAGGAGCAACTGGACAAGCACCAGCTCAGTCATCCGGTTCTGCCACAGCTGCTATTGATTCTCAAATCAGCGATGCACGTGATGTGCGTGCAGATGCAGAAGCGCAACTCGAAAAAGCTCAAGCCCAATTGAATTCTGCTACTGTATTGAGTACTGTAGAGGGAACAGTTGTTGAAGTGAATCGTAATGTTTCAAAATCTCCAACAGGAAATAGTCAAGTTTTGGTTCATATCGTAAGTAACGATAACTTGCAGGTCAAGGGAGAGCTTTCTGAGTACAATCTTGCAAACCTTTCTGTTGGCCAAGAAGTCACCTTTACTTCTAAGGTCTATCCAGATAAAACTTGGAATGGTAAGATTAGCTATATTTCAAATTATCCAAAAAATAACAGTGAAGCAAGCGCAAGTGTTGCGGGATCAAACTCAGGTTCTAAATATCCATATACCGTCGATGTAACAAGTGAACTCGGTGACTTGAAACAAGGCTTTACAGTTAGTGTCGAAGTGAAAAGTACTAGTAAGGCATTACTTGTTCCGATTACCAGTATCGTCATGGAAGAAGATAAAAACTATGTTTGGATCCTTGATGAAAATCAAAAGGCCAAAAAAGTTGAAGTTGGATTGGGCAATGCAGATGCAGAAAATCAAGAAATCACATCTGGTCTGACAGATGGAGCAAAAGTCATCAGTAATCCGACAGCTTCCTTGCAAGAAGGAAAAGAGGTGAAGACTGATGAAGCAACTAATTAGCCTCAAAAATATTTGCCGTAGCTATCGTAATGGTGACCAAGAACTTCAAGTCCTTAAAAACATTAATCTAGAAGTTCATGAGGGAGAATTCGTAGCTATCATGGGACCATCAGGTTCTGGTAAGTCCACCCTCATGAATACCATCGGTATGTTAGATACCCCTACAAGTGGTCAGTATTTTCTAGATGGAAAAGAAGTAGCTGGTTTAGGTGAAAAACAATTAGCCAAAGTTCGAAATCAAGAAATCGGATTCGTCTTTCAACAATTCTTTCTCTTGTCCAAGATGAATGCTCTCCAGAATGTAGAACTTCCATTGATTTATGCAGGAGTTGCGGCGTCTAAACGCCGTAAACTAGCAGAAGAGTATCTGGAAAAGGTTGAACTGACCGAGCGTAGCCATCACTTACCTTCAGAGTTGTCAGGTGGTCAGAAGCAAAGGGTTGCCATTGCGCGTGCTCTGGTCAATAATCCTTCTATCATTCTAGCAGACGAACCGACTGGAGCTCTTGATACCAAAACAGGAAATCAAATCATGCAACTCTTGGTTGAATTAAACAAAGAAGGAAAAACCATTATCATGGTTACACATGAGCCTGAAATTGCTGCCTATGCGAAACGTCAAATCGTCATCCGAGATGGTGTCATTTCGTCTGATAGTGGTCTCGTAGAAAAGGAGGAAAACTAAGATGCAGAATCTGAAATTTGCCTTTTCATCCATTATGGCCCACAAGATGCGGTCCTTCTTGACCATGATTGGGATTATTATCGGTGTATCCTCGGTTGTCGTGATTATGGCCTTAGGTGATTCCATGTCTCGTCAGGTCAATAAAAATATGACCAAGTCCCAGAAAGATATCCATGTCTTTTTCTCACCTACAAAGAGTAAGGACGGTTCATTTACACAAAGACAATCTGCATTGACCTTGTCTGGTGGTCAAGAAGAAGATTTTGTTGAACCACCAAAACCTCAAGAAGCTTGGGTCAAGGAAGCTGCTAAGCTCAAGGGAGTGGATAGCTATTATGTGACCAACTCAATGAATGTTACCTTGACCTATAAGGATAAAAAAGTCGAACACGCTAACATGACGGGTGGGAATGTCACTTATATGGATGCGGTCGAAAATGAAATTATTGCAGGTCGTGGACTTAGACAACAAGATTATAAAGATTTTGCAAGTGTGATCATTTTAGATGAAGAGCTTGCCAATAGCCTTTTTGGTTCTGCAAAAGAAGCCCTCAACCAAATTGTTGAAGTAAATGAAATCAGTTACCGTGTTATTGGTGTTTATGCAAGTAAAGAAGCTAAGGCTGCGAAAACATTTGGAGTCGGAGGACTACCAATTACGACCAATATTTCCTTAGCAGCTAATTTTAACACAGATGAGATTTCAAATATTGTCTTCCGTGTCAATGATACTAGCTTAACCCAGACTTTAGGACCAGAGTTAGCAAGAAGAATGACAGAGATTGCAGGTCTTCAACAAGGGGAATATCAAGTTGCAGATGCATCTGCTGCCTTCCAAGAAGTTCAACAACTCTTTGGCTTCATAACAACGATTATTAGTGCTATTGCAGGGATTTCCCTCTTTGTTGGTGGTACTGGTGTTATGAACATTATGCTTGTTTCGGTGACAGAGCGTACCCGTGAGATTGGTTTACGGAAAGCACTAGGAGCAACACGGGCTAATATTCTGGTTCAATTTTTGATTGAATCCATGATTTTAACCTTATTAGGTGGATTCATTGGTCTACTGCTTGCTGCAGGGGTGACTATGCTTGCAGGTGTTCTTCTTCAAAACATGATTGCAGGAATCGAAGTTGGTGTATCCATCCCAATCGCTCTCTTTAGTCTAGCGGTCTCAGCTAGTATCGGTATGATATTCGGTGTTCTACCAGCCAATAAAGCCTCTAAGCTGGATCCAATCGAAGCTCTTCGCTATGAATAATTTAAAAGATAAAAAACGAGATAGACATTTGTCTGTCTTGTTTTTGTAAGGATTTCTCTATCGAAAATCACTAAAAATGTGATATAATGAAGTGTTAGAAAAACAGGTTTCATTAGCCTGGAAAGGAAATATTATGTCTGAAAAGAATTTTTATATTACAACACCGATTTACTATCCATCTGGTAAACTTCATATCGGTTCTGCCTACACAACTATCGCATGTGATGTCCTAGCACGTTACAAACGCCTGATGGGCTACGATGTCTTTTATCTGACTGGTCTTGATGAGCATGGCCAAAAGATTCAGCAAAAAGCGGAAGAAGCTGGTATCACACCACAAGCCTATGTTGATGGTATGGCAGTTGGAGTTAAAGAACTCTGGAAATTGCTTGATATCTCATACGATAAATTTATCCGTACCACAGATGACTACCATGAAAAAGTAGTAGCGCAAGTTTTTGAACGCTTGCTTGCTCAAGATGACATCTACCTAGGTGAATACTCTGGCTGGTACTCAGTATCCGATGAGGAATTCTTTACAGAAAGCCAACTTGCGGAAGTTTTTCGTGATGAAGCTGGAAATGTAACGGGCGGTATCGCTCCATCAGGTCACGAAGTGGAATGGGTTTCAGAAGAGTCTTACTTCCTTCGTCTCAGCAAATACCAAGATCGTTTGGTCGAATTTTTCAAATCACATCCTGACTTCATCACTCCTGATGGTCGTCTCAATGAAATGTTGAAAAACTTTATCGAGCCAGGTTTGGAAGATTTAGCCGTATCACGTACAACCTTTACATGGGGGGTGCCAGTCCCATCAAATCCAAAACACGTTGTCTACGTTTGGATTGATGCTCTTCTTAACTATGCGACTGCTCTTGGTTATGGTCAAGAGGATCATGCCAACTATGATAAATTCTGGAATGGAACAGTCTTCCATATGGTCGGAAAAGACATCCTTCGTTTCCACTCAATCTACTGGCCAATCCTTCTCATGATGTTGGATATGAAATTGCCTGATCGCTTGATTGCCCATGGTTGGTTTGTCATGAAAGACGGCAAGATGTCTAAGTCTAAAGGGAATGTTGTTTACCCTGAAATGTTAGTAGAACGTTATGGACTAGATCCACTTCGTTACTACCTCATGCGTAGCCTTCCAGTCGGTTCAGACGGAACCTTCACTCCGGAAGACTATGTAGGACGTATCAACTATGAATTGGCAAATGACCTCGGAAACCTCCTCAACCGTACAGTTTCCATGATCAACAAGTACTTTGATGGTCAAATCCCTGCCTACGTAGAAGGTGTGACAGACTTTGACAATGCACTTGCTCAAGTAGCAGAACAATCAATCGCTGACTACCATACCTACATGGAAGCAGTTGACTATCCACGTGCGCTTGAAGCAGTCTGGACTCTTATCTCACGTACTAATAAATACATCGATGAGACAGCACCTTGGGTCTTAGCCAAGGATGAAGCACACCGTGACCAATTGGCAAGTGTTATGAGTCACTTAGCAGCTAGCCTTCGTGTCGTAGCTCACTTAATTGAGCCATTTATGATGGAAACTAGTCGTGCAGTCTTGACTCAACTTGGTCTAGCAGAAGTTTCTAGTCTTGAAAACTTGAGATTGGCTGATATCCCTACTGGTGTCACTGTAGTTGCTAAAGGAACACCAATCTTCCCACGTCTCGATATGGAAGAAGAAATCGCCTATATCAAGGAACAAATGGAAGGCAACAACCCAGCCGTCGAGAAAGAATGGAATCCAGATGAAGTCGAACTCAAACTCAACAAGGATGAAATCAAGTTTGAAGACTTCGATAAGGTTGAAATTCGTGTTGCTGAAGTCAAAGAAGTTTCTAAAGTGGAAGGTTCTGACAAATTGCTTCAATTCCGCCTGGATGCTGGAGATGGTGAAGACCGTCAAATCCTTTCTGGTATTGCGAAATTCTATCCAAACGAACAAGAATTGGTCGGTAAGAAAGTACAAATCGTTGCCAACCTCAAACCACGTAAGATGATGAAAAAATATGTCAGCCAAGGGATGATCCTCTCAGCTGAACATGAAGGCAAATTAACTCTTCTCACAGTTGATCCAGCTGTACCAAACGGAAGTGTGATTGGCTAAGATTTAAAAAGAACCAGTTTAAACTGGTTCTTTTCTTTTGTAAGGTATCAGTTGATAAAAGTGTCATTCTGCTTTATAATGAAGGAAAACGGAGGAAAAAGCCATGAAATACATTCCATTCGGTCAAGAGAAAAGAGAACTATCAGAAATCGTCCTAGGCATGATGCGAATCAGTGACAAGTCGGTCAAAGAAGTGGAGGAACTGGTTGAAATAGCCCTATCTGTCGGAATCAATGCCTTTGACTTGGCAGATATCTACGGTGGTGGACGTTGCGAAGAATTACTGGGACAAGTGTTAAACAATCGTCCTGACCTGCGAGAAAAGATGTGGATTCAGTCTAAGTGTGGCATTCGCATAGAAGAATTTACCTATTTTGATTTTTCAAAAGATTATATTTTAGAATCAGTTGATGGGATTCTACAACGATTGCAGGTTGATTATCTAGATAGCTTGCTTCTCCATCGCCCAGATGCCTTAATGGAAGCCGACCAAGTGGCTCAAGCCTTTGAAATTCTTCACACATCAGGTAAAGTTCGAAACTTCGGTGTGTCCAATCAAAATCCTATGATGATGGAATTACTGAAGAAAGAGGTCAAACAACCTTTATCTATCAATCAATTACAAATAAGCGCAGCTTTCACTCCAGGATTTGAATCAGGTTTCCATGTCAATATGGAAGGTGACAAGGCAGCTTTGCGTGATGGTAGCGTCTTTGAATACTGCAAACTGAATGACATGGTCATTCAGGCTTGGTCAGTCTTGCAGTTTGGCTATTTTAAGGGTAATTTTGTTGGAAAAGAGCAATTTCATGATCTAAATGAAATTCTAAATCGATTAGCCTTAAAATACGGTGTAACCCCATCAGCTATTGCTATCGCTTGGGTGTTACGCTATCCAGCTAAGATGCAGGCAGTAGTGGGAACAACTAACCCTAAACATTTGATAGAAGCTAGCCAAGCAAGTAATGTTAACCTAACTCGAAAAGAATGGTATGAGATTTACCTAGCAGCTGGGAATGATTTGCCATAAGGGGAAATTGCATTTAAAGAAATCGCAGTCAAAAAGCCGTTGCAAAACGGTTTTTTGTTATAATAAAACAAGAGAACTATAAAGGAGAAAAATATGACATTTGAAGAAATTTTACCAGGCTTAAAGGCAAAAAAGAAATATGTGCGTACTGGTTGGGGAGGAGCTGAAAACTATGTCCAGCTTTTTGATACCATCGAACAAAATGGAGTCGCTCTTGAAGTAACACCTTATTTCCTCATCAACGTGTCTGGTGAAGGGGAAGGTTTTTCTATGTGGAGTCCGACTCCTTGTGACGTCCTAGCCACAGACTGGGTGGAAGTCCATGACTAAAAGGGTCTTGATTACAGGCGTGAGTTCCGGTATTGGTCTGGCTCAAGCTCGCCTATTTTTAGAGAATGGCTATCAGGTTTACGGTGTGGATCAGGGTGAAAAACTTGACTTGCAAGGTGACTTTCACTTTTTACAACGTGATTTAACGCTTGACTTGGAACCTATTTTTGATTGGTGTCCTCAAGTTGATATTCTCTGCAATACAGCTGGAGTTTTGGATGACTACAAACCTTTACTGGAACAATCTGCCCAAGAAATCCAAGAGATTTTTGAAATCAACTATGTGACTCCAGTAGAGTTGACTCGCTATTATTTGACTCAAATGTTAGAATACAAGCGAGGAATTATCATCAATATGTGCTCTATCGCATCAAACTTAGCTGGTGGTGGTGGTCACGCCTATACTTCTTCCAAACATGCCTTGGCTGGCTTTACCAAGCAGTTGGCCCTAGACTATGCAGATACTGGCATTCAGGTATTCGGTATCGCTCCAGGAGCGGTCAAGACAGCTATGACCGCAGCAGACTTTGAACCAGGCGGACTAGCAGACTGGGTAGCCAGTGAAACACCTATCAAACGCTGGATTGAGCCAGAGGAAGTAGCAGATCTTACACTTTTCCTAGCAAGTGGAAAAGCAAGCGCCATGCAGGGGCAAATTCTCACTATTGATGGTGGCTGGTCTTTGAAGTAGGATGAGTTGGATGGAAATCAAAAATCACTTTGGTGTATATGGAGTCTGTCTTCAAGACGGGAAATTGCTCTGTATTGAAAAAACAAGAGGCCCCTATCAGTATCGTTTTGACCTACCAGGTGGTAGCCAGGAAGTAGGGGAGGGACTGACTGAAACCCTCAAGAGAGAAGTTCTGGAAGAGACGGGTTATATGCTTAACCAGTATTCAAATCCTAGGATTTATGATGTGCTGGTTCATGAAGAAGGGCAAGACTTTGCCGTTCATCATATCATGGCCTTTTATGATATCGTACTCGATTTCGAAGGCCCTCAAAAACCCCTTTCTCAGGAGGTTCTTGACGGAAGCAATGATTCAGCAAATGCAATTTGGGTTCCTATTGAGCAGATGACCCAAGAAAATACTTCGCCCTTAGTATTGAAGGTAAAGGCAGAGTTACGAGGATTTCCAGAATTGGACATGACAAGCTATAAGAATTGGAAGGTAAAAGAAAAGAAGGAGAAGAAATGACACCTCAAGAAATGTGGAATGCCTACAAGAAAATCAACCCCTCTATCGGTGATGAGATAGATGCCTGGGCCTTCGGAGTGGAACCAGACCTTTTAGCGGATCTGGTCTTTAGAGGCGAAAAAACAGCAACTGCCTCAGCCTACGATCTCTACGCAGTAGAGGACGAACCCCTTCCACAAGAAGGGACCTTTGATGTTATTTTAGACAGTAAGGATCAGGCTGTCTGCATTGTCGAAATTACAAAGGTTTCCGTTCAGCCTTTCCATCAAGTGTCAGCCGACCATGCCTACAAGGAAGGCGAAGGAGATAAATCTTTGGCTTACTGGCGTCAGGTTCATGAGGAGTTTTTTACGGAGTGGCTGGAGGAAGCTGGTCTGACTTTTACACCTGAAAGCAAGGTTGTTTTGGAAGAATTTCGCAAGGTCTACCCTCTGTAGACTACTAGAAGGAAGAAAGTTTTGGAAATCACCGTCCAAAGCTTTTTCTGACTTTAAATGATAAAACGAGCAAACAAAAAGCGGACAATCATGTCCGCTTTTTTGAATCTATCAAGTGAAGTTGTGGATAAAGTATTTCAAAGATGTTTGTCTTTGGAATCCCTATTCCTATCACTTCTACATTGGTTGATTATTTTTTCGAATAAAAAAGAAGAGAGCAATGCTCTCTCCTCTCTAAAGTAATTTATCTAATGTTATTTAGAAAATTTACGTTTCATAACTACAGTACCTGACAAGATTACTACACCTGCCAATACAAGTACTAGGCTTGTAGCCTCACCAGTAAATGGAAGACTTGGTCCTTCTTCTGTTGTAGTTGAACGACCTGGTTCTGGAGTCGTAGTTGAACGACCT
Organism: Streptococcus sp. V728; assembly: GCF_052077995.1. Lineage (NCBI taxonomy): Bacteria > Bacillati > Bacillota > Bacilli > Lactobacillales > Streptococcaceae > Streptococcus > Streptococcus sp. V728. The sequence goes on from NZ_JBQJJH010000001.1 coordinate 234,840, forward strand.
GGTTCTTCATTAGTCGTTGTTGTTGTTGTTGTAGTTGTAGTAGTTGTTGGGTTAGGAACAGGAGTACCGTTTCCTGGATATTCAGTAGTCGTTGTTGTTGTAGTTGGTTCTACAGTTGTTGACTCAGTAGTCGTTGTAGTTGTTGTTGGAGCTTCAGTAGTTGTTGGAGCTTCAGTAGTTGTTGGAGCTTCAGTAGTTGTTGGAGCTTCAGTAGTTGTTGGAGCTTCAGTAGTTGTTGGAGCTTCAGTAGTTGTTGGAGCTTCAGTAGTTGTTGGAGCTTCAGTAGTTGTTGGAGCTTCAGT